>NZ_JAHNZV010000241.1 GCF_022267535.1 Psychromonas antarctica | reverse complement strand
TCATTTGAGATTGAAGGTTCCACAGCGACAGACAAAGAATGGAATAAGATCGTAAAAATAAAAAGCTGCTTAGCTTCAATAATTTAATTTATAGCTTTGAATAATATGGATTTTAAGTGTTTATCCTCTCCATTATTAACCGCACTTCTAACTGCAAAGTGATAATAACGCTTGTTTTTTGACGTAGAAATTGCATTTTTGAGATTAAATTCAAAGCCTCTAGTTCTAGCTACTAATTCTAAATAAAGGCGCATGGTTCTTCCATTTCCATCAGAGAAAGGGTGAATCCATGCTAATTGAGTGTGAGCAAAGGTTAAAGCTTCTACGATTTTTCTACGATCGTTCTTCACTGATTTTAGATATTTACTGGCAAAACCGTCACCAAACTTACGCATAGCGTCTTTTATATCATCGGGATGCATTGTTGGATGGTTTCGATTAGTAACCACAACTTCGTGAGTTCTATATTGACCTGCCCACGAGTAAATTCCTTTAAATAAGCTTAAATGGCAATATAGAAAAGCAGATTCACCAAGATATTTTTTTGATGTCATATACTCTCGTATTACTTTTTCTGAACGAATAGTTGAATAAATGCGCTCAATTGTTTCTAGTTCATCTTGGTAATACGCAAACACTTCATTTTTGACAGAAAATTTTCTCTCGCTTTTATTACTAGAAACTAAGAAAAACTTGTTTTTATCAAATTCAGCCCATGTATAAGGTATTTTACAATGGGGATCATTAGCTTCCAAATAATAATATCGTTTTTTGTTATATATTTGATAGCCAAGTACTGTAGCACAATAAATTGGAACTAATGGTTTAGCAAAAATATAGCAAACAGAGTCTCCTAACTGTATCTCATTTCGATCTGTATTAGAAAAGTCTTCTTTACATTTCATAATATGGGCTATTGATAAAACGGGAAGCTTAACCTTATTTCCCACAATAAGTGCAGATCTACTTTTATTCCAATATAAATTAACTCTTCCTTTTTTGTATGGGGTCGTTTTAATATGAGTGATTTTATTTTCTGTTTGCTCAAGACATTGAGCATCAGGTAATTTAATATGTTTGAGCACAAACAATTCCTTTAAGTAAACAAAAAAATATTATTATATATAAATAAAAAGGCAATTTGAACTAGTGTTAATTAATAAAGCATATTATTAATTAAGTGACAAGTATGTGACTTAAACTCTCATTTTGATATACAGTTGCATAACAAGGCAAAGCACTGGACGCATAACGGCTGTCACTGTTTTTGCTAAAATAAAAAGCCAGCAAAAACACTGCCAACCTATGCGCCAGTGTTTAGCGGCGTTAGTGCGTCAAGCAAAGCTTGATGCATCTTGCAGGGTGTAAGTCCCTGTCAGGCAAGGTTTAACCAACCACCTGTATCGAGTGTTGCGCCTTTGGCGGAG
>NZ_JAHNZV010000240.1 GCF_022267535.1 Psychromonas antarctica | reverse complement strand
TAACAACACGCCCTGAGGTGGACCGCAAGTAAAAATTAGCTAGTTATTGCAAATTTTAACAGCGGTGAGCCTCTTCGTTTCAGTGCTTCTAAATATTTTGACTCATCGTACGGTGTGTTGGTTTTCCAGCATCGAAAAACTATCCTAATCCACTTAAAAGCCAGCGATCTTATGATGCTGTTATGTGGTTTTCCTTTGCTTTTTTGTTGTTCATAATAAGCTTTTGCCCAGAATGAATAACGTATCGAAAAGCCTGCCCATTCAACAAATGTTTGTCTTAAAAATGTCGGGCAACTATAACGCCAATGTGTCCACATTTTCTTACCACTACGTTCGATCACTGGGGCAATGCCTGCATATTTTTGTAGTTCAGAAGCATCATAGTAGCGATCTCTATTACAGCCAAATGCAACCAACAAGCGTGGTGCAAGTTGTGGCCCAGCGCCAGGTAAACTATCAAAAATCACTTTATCGCGTTGTGTTTTGTAGGCTGACTTTATTGCTTTATCGAGCTGTTCAATACCCTTTAGTAACACTTTAAACTGTGCGATGAGCACCTCTACTAACATTTGGTTAGGCTCTATCACACCTTTGTCCTCAGTTAACGGCATCGCATTTTTGATACTGATAATCCGCGCATTATTAATATCTGAATAATGTGAGTTATGGTTATTGAAAAAGTCTAATAATGTTTGTTTTCTGGCTTTTTTTACCTTGGCAAGTGAAGGCCATTTTTGAATAAAATCACAAAATATCATGGTGTCTTTTTCTCCAAACCATTCAAGCACTTGCGGGTAGTAATTCTTTAATGTTGCTGTGAATTTATTGGATAAATCCACGCTGTCTTGCACTAAACTACGGCGATACTCAACCAGTTGTGACAGTGATCGTATCGCTACTGATTCTGGCTCAATCACGGTTAGTTTATTCATGTGCAGAGCAAGTATTTCAACTTGTATAAATGCATCAGATGGATCATCTTTGGCCCCACTTGGGGTAAAAGCCTCGCGGTATTTAGCGACCGTTGAGGGATTCGCTGTAAATAAAGTGAGATGATCGTATTTGGCTAACGCATAAATGAGAGGGCCTTTTTTAAGTTCACAGACAATCGCAATTTTCTGATTTGGATAGCGCTGTTTAAGGCTCATTGCCCATTCATGTAGTGCTTCGGGTTTATGCTTAATAATGGAATAGTGGTATTTTTCTGAGTGAGTCGGGTGCTCACAAATGTCGTGTTTTTTATCAGCCCAATCAATACCGATTAAAACAGCAAAATTATCAACATTATATCCTTTCATTTTGAAGCTCCTCCGCGTAAAGTTAACGATGGAATGTGCTTAAAGCTCGTTTCTCGCAGGTCTTATAGATAGTCGTGGTTGTCAATCCCTGAGTATGCGTTTTGAAGCGAGTTGTTCTGTTGGCTCGAACGTCTTGTTAGAAACAT
>NZ_JAHNZV010000024.1 GCF_022267535.1 Psychromonas antarctica | reverse complement strand
GCTTTGATCCCTTGCCAATGTGCTAAGGCAAAAGGTTCAAACTCCTCAATGCTCATGTTATCAATACCGGGAGCACCTTTGTTGGCTTTAACATGTTTCCATGCAGCTCTCATGTTTTGATCACTGAGCATTTGTGTCATTAGTGAATATTCATTTAAGGTATTGTTCATATCTGAACGCTGAGGAGCACTATCACAACATGGTAATTTATTGTGTTTCAAGTTCAATATGGTATCTCCTATGGTTTAGATGTTCAGGCCTTCACAGTGTCCCAACCATTACGATGGGCGTTTGGCTAGTATGCCGTCTGCTGACTTCTGCTTACTCACATGCCTAGTTGCCCAGTCATGCGCTATCGGTTTTCATCGGTTTCGCTCTTTCCAGTTGATGATTCTGAAAAGCCAAGACAGTTATAACCCAGTGCCTGACTGGTTAAGTTACCGATCGCGTGTTAAGCAGATCTCCCCAGATAAGGACATGTACTTTCTTTGCACTGCTGCATCATTTACGGTGGCCATTAGATCACGCGGTTTCGTCATCTTGTGCCAACTCACCTCTAGCCTACGCCTCATATGATGTTCTTGTTCATCAGTTCGCCTTGTTTATTGATGGGGAGGGCTAGCGGCTTCCTCCAGAGCAATCCTCCGGACCAATCCTCGCGGATAAGCCCTTGCCATTCGCTAGTAGTTAGCGTTTAATAATAAATATTTTATTAAACGGTGATCTTCCTACAGAGGACTTTCACCTCATTAGTTCATGCCCATGCTGGGCGTACACAAGGCAATCAAATCGGACGCTTTACGGTTTGTCGTCTATTTTGCAAAACACAAAAGCCGCAAAATCGTCGCCAAACCTAGCGCCGTTTATTGCTGGCGTTAAATTTCACTCTATATTTTGTAATTCTTAAATAAAAAAGTTAAAAATTAACATTTATTTCACCATGTCTAAATAAGGCTATTTTTTTGGCAATGATATAAGTTGGATTAATATGTATTTTTTATTTAAAACAAGGGATTACTAATATGTCAAGGTTTAGACCAAATTTCATAAGAGCTTGGAGTTTTTTCTCTGAAATTAATGTATCTGTTAAAGAAGTTGGTGAAAAAATTGGTGGGCATGTTCAAATAAATATTGATTCTGGTGTATTTCAGAATGCATGTCCAATTCGCATGAGCTATGTTTTAAATAAATGTGGCATTTTAATTCCCAATGGTGGGAAGTATGCAGTAGTAAGCGGAAATGATAAAAAACAATATATGTATAGGGTAAACGATATGATTCTCTATCTTGAAGATACTTTTGGGAAGCCTGATTTAATAATAAACTCACCCAAGCAAACAGATTTTAATGATAAAAAAGGAATTGTAGTATTTTCTGGCAGCGGTTGGTCTAATGCAGGAGGGCATGTAACTCTCTGGAATGGTAATATTTGTTCTGATTCTTGCCATTTTATGAATTCTGAAAATGGTAGTTTCACCCCTGAGAAAGGTTTATTTTGGAGTCTTACATGAATCGAATAGTATTGCTGTTGTTACTTGGTCTTATCGCATCATGTGCAAAATCTTCTGATAATTCGACAGAAATTTCAGATCAAAAAATAATCTATAAAAATTGGGTTTTAAGTAGATGTCTTAGCTATTCGCTTAAAAATGAGGAAGAAAAAAAAGATGCTTTAAATACGGCCAGCTCATATTTAGAACAGTCTAACTTGTCAGTAGAGAGCCTTTTAAACTCCGAACCGCTTATTCATAAATTTATTGAAAAGAAATATCAAGGGTCTATTAGCGGCACATTTGAAATCAAAAAATGTATTGATTTATATAGTAGCTCGGAGTTAGACGAACTCTATTTCAGTTCTCAAAAATAATTTAACAAACTGCTGCCCTGGACGCTTTGGTCTCGGCACTGTTTTTGAAAAAACACTCAAAAACACTCAAAAACACTCAAAAACACTACCAATCTCAAACCGCCACTGTTGCAGGCGTTATGCAGCTTCTGTAAATTTATTAGCAAGCCCTCGGTAAGTAGTCTAAAATAAGGGCTAAATTTAACGCTTTATTAAGGAGCTACCATGAGACAGATATTAGCTGATTGCTCTGCAAGCATTTCAGAATTAAAGAAGAATCCAACCGCCTTGTTAAATGCAGCTGATGGCGCTGCAATTGCAATACTAAATCATAACACACCTGCTGCTTACCTTGTTCCAGCGGAAACCTACGAGTGGTTAATGGATATGCTTGATGATTATGAACTTGGAAATCTGGTTGATAGCCGTCGAGGCGACTTATCAGAAGCAGTGGAAGTTAGTTTAGATGACTTATAAGCTTAAATTTCTGCCAGCAGCACAAAAAGAGTGGAGCAAGTTAGCTTCACCGATTCAAAGCCAATTTAAAAAGAAGTTAGCTGAACGACTTGAAAATCCACACGTTCCTTCTGCAAAGCTTCGAGGGTATGATTCGGTTTACAAAATAAAGCTTCGGACTGCAGGTTATCGTTTAGCTTATGAAGTGATTGATTCTGAAATAGTGGTTTATGTTTTAGCTATTGGTAAGCGTGACAAAGATGCTGTTTATAAAAAATTAGCAGCACGTCACGAGTAATGCTGCATAACAAACAAAAATAGGTGTCGCGCAGCCGATACCTTATTCGGGTGTTGAACAAGCCCGTTCGGGAGTTGCTTCTCTTTATCGTAAATAGTGGATTTTGGTGAGGGCTAAATTAAAATGGTGACTTTTCTTTAGGCGAGTTTCGCTAACATACAATTGATAGTTCAATTATATCAACCTGTTATCTGTTTGGGTTGAATGCCAATACACCTCTTTTTATTCGCTTTCTGTTATGAATTCTTCTTAGAAGATCATGCGTGATAACACGTTAATTTCCCAGTCGGTTTACTCCTATAAAATGCATTTCATGCTGACAGCATGGGCAGATGCAGACTGACCATTTTCGTTTTGGTGTTATTGCCACTGTGCTTAAATCGCACCCTAGTATTAGCATTATTTGCAACCGAAGTTGTTTGGCATTGCCTCTTAAAAACCCGTAATCACGAACGCGCTGCAGGCCTTTTGGTAATACGTGTTGTAATATTAACCATAAGAATTTGAGTACGGGTAATGTTCTCATTTTGATAATATTTGTTCCTCCTTCTTTATACCTAAATGTCACGTTGTCATCGGTGATGCTAATAATGTCTTTGTCGGGTAATACGCCACGGTACAGATAGCGTGATAAGTATTTAAAAGCAGAAGCACCAAATCCGACCTGACGACAATCAACCACCCACTTTTTAGGCATGTCAGCGGGCATGGTTAACTCAGTGCTGTGACTAATCGCAGCAATGACTCTTGCTCGCCATACTTTGGCGAGTGCAAATTCATTAAACAGATATTGCTTATTACTTTTGTGCCACTGTTTTTTTGGTGGCATCGTAACGTCCGCAGGGCACAATGATATGCACATGAGGATGGCATTCTCGACGACGAGAATGTGTGTGTAATACGCTGGTAAATCCTAAACTGCCTTTATTCTGTTTTGCTGCAAAGTCTTTTAATATGTCCGCGGTCACTTGGAGCCTCAATTGATACAGTGCGTTGGGATGTTGACGAGCCAGTATTCTCAACTGATAGGGTAGCGTAAAGGAAACGGTATGGCTGTTCAAAAGGTATGTTTAACTTGATCCTCTATGATCATGAAAACAATAAGAATATACTCAGATTAGTACAGTATATGTGTCAATTATGTTCATTTTAGACCCGTTTTCTCTGGCAATAACAGTGTTTTTATTGATTATTAATGCATGGTGCGCATGGACAATCCCCGCGTTGTCGGGATCATTTTTTGCCCAATAAAGTGCAGCAATAAGAATTCATCATAGTTGAGTATGGCTGAAGCTTATGGGTAACCAAAATTCCATTGAAATTTTATCTTGAGTTGAGGCTGTTTATTATACAAAATCTATCGGATCCACATCGATGGACCACCTTACCTTACGCCCTTCAGGCATATTATCGAAACTAACCTGCGCTTGCTGTAGCGTTTTTGTCAGTAGTGCGCGTTGCTGACTTTGCAATAACAGCTGAAAGCGGTATTTACCGGCGCGACGCTCCATTGATGCGGGAATAGGACCTAATATCAATAATTGTTCGCTAGTTTTATTGTTTAGCGAAATCTGTGTGAGTACTTGCTTGCATAAGCTTAAAAAGTTTTCTGCTTGTGTGGCATTAGCCGATTCGCAGCGCAATAATACCTGAAACGAACACGGTGGCAGTTGCGCTAAGTTGCGTTCCTGCAGTGCATTTCTAGAAAAATCGAGATAACCATTATTGACCAGATCCTGTAACAAGCTGTGTTCTGGATGGTGCGTTTGTAAAACCACTTGCCCTTTTTTTTCTGCGCGACCAGCTCGCCCTGCTACTTGAGTGTACAACTGGGCTAATCGTTCGCTAGCACGGTAATCATTACAAAATAGTGCGCCATCCACATCAATCAGAGCCACTAAAGTCACATCGGGAAAGTGGTGGCCTTTAGCGAGCATCTGCGTGCCCAGCAAAATCTTATATTTCCCTTTATTAATATCACGCAAATACTGGTTAAAGCTCTCTTTTTTACGCGTGTTGTCGCGATCAATGCGCACGGTAGGGTGATCGGGGAAGAGAGAATTGAGTGTTTCTTCTAACTGCTCTGTGCCGACTCCCGTTGCGATTAGCTGTGTGGATCCACAATCGCCGCACTGACGTGGCACCGGTAGAGTGGCGGTGCAATGGTGGCAATGCAGATAATTAGCTGATTTATGATAAGTGTAAAAAGCATCACAACGGGGACATTTTACCAGCCAACCGCATTCATGACACATCAATACAGGGGCATAACCTCGGCGGTTTAAAAACAAGATTACTTGATTGTTTTTGGCTAGATGTTTGCCCATCAGCTCAATTAATTGTGGTGATAAGCCCGATTTAAGTGGTAAACCTGCTAAGTTAATTAAGCTGCTGGTGGGTGGTTTGGCATTGCCTGCGCGCTCGGTAAGGTGCAGATGCTGATATTTACCCTGCAGTGCATTATGTAGGGTTTCTAAAGAAGGGGTAGCCGATCCTAAAACAATTGGGATCTTTTGCTGAAACGCCCGTTTAATGGCAAAATCTCGAGCATGGTAGCGGAATCCATCCTGCTGTTTAAAAGAGCCATCGTGCTCTTCATCAATAATAATCAGCCCTAAGTTTTTAAAATCGCTGAAAATAGCACTGCGTGTGCCAATAATAATAGCGCCACTGGCTTGTTTGGCATGTAACCAGGTATCAAGCTGCTCGCGGGCGTTTAAGCCTGAATGCTTGATATAAACAGGTACTTTAAAGCGCGCTTGAAAGCGCTGCACCGTTTGCGGTGTTAAGCCAATTTCCGGCACTATCACTAATACTTGTTTACCCGCTTCGAGAATCGGTTTTAAAATATTGAGATAAACTTCGGTTTTACCGCTGCCGGTGATCCCTTCTAATAAGAAACAGTTAAAGGTATTGCTTTGCTGTGTCACGCTGGTGATCGCAATCGCCTGCTCAGCCGTTAATGTTGGCTTTTGCGTACTTTCTGAAAAGGTATTTAGCCACTCTAGATCGCAATCGGGTTGCTGTTCAATCGATTCAATAAGTCCTTTTTCCTGCAGTGCCTTGAGCGTCGGACGACTGACATCTTGCGTTTTTAACTGTGTACTCGCTAATTTGCTTTCTTGTAGCAAAGAAAGCGCTTGTTGTTGTTTTTTTGCGCCTTTAAAATCGTCTAAATTAAATGCATTCCCCGACAGTTGCCAATGTTCACAGCCTTTAAAGTTTGCCTCTTTACCTTGACGTAACAGGGTTGGAATCGCTTGCTGAAAAACATCGCCAAAGGGGTGCTGATAATAAAAAGCAGCCCAGCGTAAAAGTGACCACAGACTGTCATCTAATAGGGGGGTTTGATCTATCAGTTGGGTAATATTCTTTAATTTGTCTAGGGCATAATCACAAGCAGGATTTACCTCGCAAATCACCCCGATCATCTGTCTTTTCCCACCAAAAGGAACACGCACACGACAGCCGACTAGATTCTCTAGTGCTGTTTTAAGCAGATAACTCGGTAGTAAATAATCGAACTGTTTATGCAGAGGGATAGCCAGTGCAATACGACAAATAATGGCTTGATTCATAGTTTTAGTTAACAGCAAATAAAAAAACTATTGTAACGTGTTTTAAAGTGGGCGACTAAATAAATGCAGCTAAAAAGTTTTTTGTGCACAGGGATGTTTTTGCTTTATACAGTAAAAAACAGGGTTATATTCTTTTGTGGCGATGTTTGTGTTGTGCAATAGTAAGTTAATATTGCCTTTCGCTTGTTTAAGAAAAAGGCAATATTTTTGTTTAGATTCTATTAATCAACCCAAATTTTATTTATATATTCGGGGTGATTAATAAAAGGATTACGGTTGCCTTGAAACTGATAGGCCGCTTCATTACGGTCGATCTCTTTCTGGCTGACTGGATCATTTTCACTCCAGCGTTTAAGCATAACAACTACCCAATTTTCAAACACTTTATCACTGCTACCATCTAACACTGCATTAGCACCGTCTGAATTTGCTTCCCATGAGCCAGCGATATCTTGGTAACGTGTTGCCATATAAAAATAGGCTCTGGCAAAATCACCTTTAAACTCATCAATCGGTTCAAATACGGTTCCGGTATATCCTAGTGTTGTTATGGCCGCGCCTAATTTGCTGCCATTAGTTGACGTAAATGTCGCTGAGCCAACTTCACCATAAGGGTAGTTACTACGTTTACCGTTTACATAACCATCGGTTGCGAAAAGGTGATGAATATCTGTATACATAGGGGAGGCATCGTTAAACCAACTTTTAGGGAAAGAGTGTTCACGATTATAACAACTACCTTCACCTGAGTAATTACCACATTGGCTGGTTACTGGCGTGTAGTTATAACTATCAGATGCAGAGGGGTTCTCTGAGTACATATCTAAGATCGAGCCATCGTTTTCATATTTAGAATATTTATCTAATGAATTGGCTGCCATAAAGGTCCATAAATCACCGTAAGTTTTGGCTGTATGTCCTTTAGTAATATCGTAAAGGGCTGTTTTTAATGCAAAACCTTCTTTACCTTCGGCATTTTTATAATAAGTCGTCGTGTCGACAGGAACAATTGGTGTTGTGGGGGTTACAGGAGTAGGGGTTACAGGAGTAGGTGTTACAGTTGTGCCTGTTGACTCTTCAAATTTAACATCATCGAAATAAACGATTTCAGAATTGTCAAATGAAGGTTCATCATAGAAACGAGCACCTATTTCAATGCTCTTAGTTTCTGTTGCGGTGTAATCCGCACTAAGTTCTTGCCACTGATTAACCAGATCCGGAGCTGAATATTCATCGGTATAGGTATCTAGATAAACACGTGCTTTTATGAAGCCTTCAGTGTGATAAAACGACATAGAGAGGGTGTAAGTTTTACCTGCTTCTACATCGATGCTTTGACGAAAATCAGTATCACCTTGCGAACCAGTAATAACCGTAATCGCGGCAGAGCTGGCACTCGCTTTAGTTGCAGCTTCGGTTGCAGGTTTCGTTATAATCGTCTCTTTTGCTACCGTAATTCCACCTTTAACATCAATATTCCAACCTACTGGAGCGCCAGTTACTGCATCCCAATCGTCAAAATCACCGTTAACCGCTAAATTGCTTGCTACAGGCGTTGGTGTTACAGGCGTTACTGGAGTAGGCGTTACAGGTGTAACAGGTGTAACAGGCGTAACGGGAGTTGGTGCTACAGGTACTAGTGGTGTTGGATTTGTGACTGTTGTATTACTTTTAATTGTGTTTGTATCATCACCACTACCACACGCAACGAGAACGGGAAGTGAGAATAGCATGATGGCTATCTTGGTTTTGTTATTCATATTTAATTACCTTGAAATTTTAGCTTAAAGGAGATTGCTCTTGTTGCAGTATTAGATAGCCATTTATCTGAGCGTAAGCAGATAAATGGCTAATATTTCTTATGCCTTAGTGCGACGTAAGAAACCAAGCCCTAGTAATGATAAAAGGCCAAAAATACCGAATGAACCACCGCCTGAACCGTCATAAGGTGCTGGTGGTGAGACTTTAGGTGTTGTTGAGTCTTTTTTCGCTGCTTCAATTTTCATTGACGTAGTAAAGTTAGGCATCAATTGACCATCACGTACCAGTTTCATTGTTGCATTGTAAGCGCCCGCTTTAAGACCAAACACTTCAATATCGACTAATGATTGTCCATCTTCAGTGAGGGCTACAGTCGGCAATACAATCTTACTCAGATCATTCTCAGACGATAACGAGATCTCTGCAATATCGCCGGCTAACGTAGCTTCACTGCCTGGAATAGAGTAAGGGATCTTGATCGCGCCATCTTGAATCACAAGGTGAACAGGTTCCCCATCACTTACTTCGCCATATTTATAGCTTAGAGAGATGGCTGCTGAATCATGATCTGATGAACGATAAGCATCATTGACGTACAACGCATCAACATGATCGCCTTTATACTTACTCTGGTAATCATATAAAGTAGATTCAGCTGCATTAATGTGCCAATCAACTGCATCAATTAAACGATCTTTCAGTGATGGGCTGATCAGTGCATGGTCAAGTGTTCCAATCTCATCGTTGTACGAGTAGCTCCAGCTTAAACGACCTTTTTCTGTGTCTTTTAGCAGTACGCTATTGATATAACCATAGCTTTTAGTGACAGCAACAGGGGTGCCGCTGACATTAAACTGTGGTTTTTTACCAATAAACGTATCACGAGCCGTGGTCAGTGCTTTGCCCGTTGTATTCTCGGTTAACACTAATAGCGCGTCTTCTTGGGCATAAGTGTTCATGTCTCCGATAACCACTTTATCGCCCGCTATTTTGTGCAGTTCTTCACCTAGGTGAACGGCAGTCGCTACACGGAACGCTTCACATTGACCTTGAAAATCAAGATCTGGCGCATCCTCAGACCATTTTTCTGCATCACCAAATTCAACGCCTTGCCAATCTTCCCAGCAAGAAGATCCTTTTGATTTAAGGTGATTAACTGCAACCGTTAGTTTTTTACCCGTTTGGTTGACCTTAAAGGTGACTGCGAGTGTGCTACGTTGGTAATTATCTCCACTTTCAAGCGCGGCACCATTGCTATCTTTAACAACAATATAACTGTCATTGACGATAGCTGGAGCGTGTTGCTCGGGCATTGGAATCACTTTCAAGCTTTCGATGCTAACTTTAGTCGGACGGTATAATAACCCTGTTGTAATCGCATCGCCGCCGATTGAATCTAATTCATCAAGCACCAAATCGCCATTTGAGTCATATCCTACGAAAACATAACGGTTGCTGGTCGAGTTAGAGTTCTCTGCATCTTTTGGATCTTCGTCGTAGTAATCTTCATTAATCGTATCAACCAGCTCTTTGATTGCTGAGCGAGAACCAAAACCGTTATTTTCGATCTCCATTAAACCAAGGATATCGACGTTGAGTCCCTTAACTGCAGCCACTATTTTTGTTTTTTGTTTTTGGAAATCTGCATCGCTTTCAGCACCACGATTGTCACCGTGGGTATTAATATCGCCACCAAAGGGTGAGTTAAAGAAGTTTAATACGTTCATGGTGCCGATTTTAATGGCAAATTCACCGTCTTCGGTTACTGTACTTAGATCCGGTGTTTTTGAACGATCGTCATTATGTTTAAAGTTGTTTTTATCAACTTGGTTGGTAACGACTAAAGTAAAGTCTCCATAACTGTAAGCAATAACACCTTCCATATCTGTGACGCTATCATTGATACGAATATAGTTTTTCGCTGGATCTGTTGCGAAGTCTGGGTAGTAAGGGATCTCTCCGTCAGCTGCTTTTTCAGGGCTTTCAATGATTAAGCGGTAATCCTTGTTTTGTTCATGAGCAGCTGTCGCTCCCTCACTGCCGGCAACATTATTTTGCGTCGGTACCATGTTAGGACGTAAGTAGCTGAAGATCAGGTTGTTACGGTAAGAGTTGTAATCAAAACCAAACGCTTTAGTAACGCGCATATCTTGATTGCCATCAGTCGCAGGATCGATATCGCTAGGTAGATTAACGAGCATGCCTTCATAACGTTCAAGTGTCGCTTTGAATGAACCTAGATCTTCAGGGATCATCGTAATATCGGTTGCAGCAGGAACTGATGAAGACGTATCCGTTACATCCCATTCGTCGGTTTCTAACTCAGTTAAGCCGTAGTCTTCAACAACCTTACTGGTTAAACAAATTGTATTACCAATTAAGTCATCAGTTGCTTTACTTGTTTTTACAAAAATACCATCGGAGGTCATGATGTTACCATCAGCGACAGCATCTTGTAGATATAAGCCTTTTACTGGATATTTAGCAACGGCTGTAACGACACCTTGAACAAAGACGGTAGTATCGGCAAGTAGTGAGCTATTTTCTGAACCTTGTATTGCGCCAATTGTTGTGAGTGTTTCACTACCACATATTGATGGTGCAACAACGACTGCAACATAAGGTGCAAGCGTAGAATCACCTAATCCACTTAAGGTATCAAGAGGTTCTTCTAACCAATTATTTGCATCAAATGCGGTATTTTGTGCAGGAGAGGCATCCCCTACAGCAAGACGACGACGGAATGTTTTATCTTTTCCCCAATCATTGCCACTATCACCAAATGTTCCGATGACATCAACAATAGTACTACCATCCATCAATGCAACATGGTCATCACCGCTATAATTCATCGCGTTATATTTTGCTTCAGCATAAGTTCCTGCTGCAACTTTTGTTCCCTGAATCGCTGTAATTACTTCAGCTTCGGTTTCACCGTTATAAATAACAAGTGTTTTACCTGCATCAATCTTTTGTCCTTCTAGAACATTAACTTTGGCTGCATTATAAATATCATTGTGATATGAACTATATTCCAGCGTAACGTTGCTTGGGAAAGTATAATCAGCTGCACCCAAGTTAGTGAGCTCAATCATTTTATTATTACCAGAGCCTTCAACGTATTCACTGATAATAATATCACTAAGTGCTGCATTGGCGCCTGCTGAAAGTACACTACCGATAGCAAGTGCTAAGATTTTCTTTTTCATAATTTATTCCTTAAAAAATTTCTTAATTAAATTCAAGTGATTAGAAGTAAACGCGTGCATAAGCGTAAGCATCTTGTGCTGATTCACCAATATTGCCTTCTACAGCAAAGATAACTGATGGAGAGGGTTTAAAGTTCACCCCTAATGTGCCCCACACACGCTCTTTACCCCATGAATACTCTTTATCAGGTGATACACCATATGCGCTTTCAATATCCCAGTTTTCAAACGCTTCGATATTATAAGAACCGGTAAATTCCCATTTTTCGGTGAATCTATAACGGGCAGAAACTAAACCACCTTTATTGCGCAGTGTCTGATAATCGTTATAGACATAAACGCTATTCATGGGATCGCTGATATCGGTGAGTGTGCGGTTTTGTGCGATATCTTCATCTTCTACATAGGCATTAAAGCCAATCGCAAGATTATCAGTAACGTAAGCACGAGCACCTAATGCAAATAGAACTTGCTCGCCATATTTAGAGTCTCCTTCTGAGCCTGAGCGTGTTTCTGCACCTAAAACGATATCGGCATATTTACTAAAATAACCGACATAACCATTAACAACATCGCCTACAGCAGAGCCTGAAGAACTTTCTGCATCATAAGAGTAAGAGATACCCATTTTAAAATCAGATAGTTTACCTTCATATTTCAATGTACTCGCCTGATCACCCGCTTCGCCGGTTTCAACGGTGGTATCAAAGGTAAAATCACCAAATTTATCGTAATCATCTAGTGCGGTGTCGGTTAAACCAATTTCAATAGCATTATAAGATTTCTTCGTATCGGTAAGTTTATAACCAATAAACATTTTATCGATAGCTGTAACCATATCGCCTGAACCATATGCCCAGTTTTCACGTTCATAATCAATTTCAACGCGGTAATACACGCTGCCTGTTTGGCCTTTGACACCGATAGTTGCAAAACCATCATCGATATAGCTGCTATCATCTTTATAAAATTCACCGTATTCATAATCCGCACCAAAGTGTCCACCCACGCCGACTTCGCCATAGAGCTTCAGATTGTCACCGTTATCTTTTTCATAAACAGTGGCGGCTTGTGCACTTATTCCCACTAAAATCGTTGATAGTGCTATACAAAGGGCTGTTTTTTTAAACATCTTGTTATCCTTAATTGAATGTTGTGTGCACGTTATTGTGCGTATATATAGTGTAATATAAGTGAGCAATCACTTGCGTTATATCTCTTTAAATTTGCCACCCTAAAATGATGAGTGGCTATTTATGTGATTTATTTGTTATTGGTAAATTATTTCATTCTTTGGCGCAAAATCAGCGACATTAATGGGAGAGTTTTTCTGGATATATTCTTTTAATACTTCAGCGTCAACATAGCCAGTATTGACATAAGCTGGGTGCTCGGAGATATTCGGGTAACCATCGCCGCCTGCCGCGTTAAATGATGGGATAGTGAAGCGATATGTTGCAGTCGCTTGCAGCGCTTTACCGGCAATCATTACATTTGAAACTTGGTTGTTGGCCACTGTCATTGAAATTCCAGCGAACTGAGCATAAGCACCTGAGTCTTTGCTTTTTGTAGCGACAACATTCAGATAATTAATGACTTCCTCGCCAGTCATATCAACATAAGTAACCATGTTGGCAAATGGCTGTACTGTTAATACATCTTTATAAGATATGTCACCAGCTTCAATTGATGCACGCACACCGCCTGAATTCATAATGGCGAAATCAGCTTTAGCGCGTTGCATGTGAGCGGTGGCAATTAAACGACCTAAGTTAGTTTGTTTGTTACGTACTATTTTACGCTCGCCTTCTAATAAGCCATTTGTAGAGCCAATTAAAACACTCAGCGCCGCTTGGCCTTTATCTTGGAATGGTTTTAACGTATCGAATACAGCTTTATCTTGCGCGATTTCACTTTGGATCAGCACGCGAATTTTTTCACCTTCGGCGTTCTTAGTGCTTTTCTTCAGATTTACAGGGATCAAGTTGTATGACTGCATCGTGAACAGACCATTTTTAAAGGTGTAATCAGCTCTGCCTACGTATTTTCCCCATTCATGGGCCTGCACAATATAGGTACCATTTTGCTGATCTGGTTGGCAATCATCACCGGGCTTGAATTTGGCGTACTGATTGATACCTTCCATGCACACGGGTTCTTGTGAATGGCCGCCAACAATCATGTCAAGATCGCCTTCATTAAGGTAACGAGCAAGCTGCACATCGCCTGGTGCATTAGATCCGTTATTACCGTTGAGGTAATGACCCATATGCGTGGCTGCAATAATAATATCTGGATTATGTTTGGCTTTTAGTTCGGCAATAACAATTTTTGCTTCTGCTTTTGGATCGCGGAACTCTACCTGTTTGATATATTCTGGGTTACCAATATCGGCAGTATCTTCAGTCGTTAAACCAATCACGGCGATCTTAACGCCATCTTTGTTAAAGATTTTATACGCGTCAAACATGCGCTTGCCATCTTTGTAGATATTGGCCGCAAGGAAAGGAAACTCTGCCCAGCCTTCTTGTTTAGCAAGTACGTCGAGTGAATTATCGAATTCGTGATTGCCGATGGCCATTGCATCATAGGCAATCATGTTCATGCCGATAAAATCAGGCTCCGCGTCTTGCAGATCGGATTCAGGTACGCCGGTATTGATATCGCCACCAGATAAAAGAAGAACAGAACCTCCTTTACTTTCTACTTCAGTGCGAATCTTATTAATCAGCGTGGCACGTGCTGCCATGCCAAGTTCACCATATTTATTTTCCCAAAAATGGCCGTGGTTATCATTGGTGTGCAGGACGGTGATCTGGTATTCTTTGTCTTTCACCCATTGATGTTGAGCGGTTTCGGTTGAACATGCCGCTACCATAACTAGCGCTAAGCTTGTCAGTATAAAATTCTTATAAATCATATGTTAATCCTCTAAAGTGAATTATTTTACGTGTCGTGTGTGTCAAAATTATTAAAGCTGTCAGGTTGTTTTTCTTGAATACAAACAGTTTATTTATTAAGCAAACAATAAAGTGAGAACTGAGTCACTAGAATAGTTATTTAGTAATGTCTATTTTTACTTGTTAACAAAATATGTTGTTTACTCGTTGATTTTCTATTTTATCTGCCAATGAGATTTGTGCGGGCTAAATAACATCTTTTCTGTCCATCTTGATTGCTAGAAAGGTTTATTCAAAGAAGGAATGGGCATATTTCTATATCATATCTAGTATATTTTGAATAGGTATGTGATTGTTTTTAAAGGGTAGGTTTCTTGATTTTTTAGTTTTCTTTACTTGCTGTTGATGCAGCGCCATTGGTTCAATCCTTATGCATTGCTAAACACCATTACTGACTTTATCGGCTACTTGCCCGATCAAAAAAATCCGATCTAGTACCTAAAAGTGCTCTGAAATATGCTTAACTTAGTCATTAATTGCCTTAATTCGTTTACCGAACAACAAAATAATTTTGTATAGTTACAGCCTACTGGTTAAATCATGCGTTAATAATAGTGCTTTAACCTCAGATTCTCCCCTATATCAAGAGTAGGGGGCTAAAGCAGAAAACTTCTCTAATACTCAAACTATCTCAAGATACAGCAATCAGTAAGCCAATAAATGATGAGATTGCAGGCAGAAAGTTTATGGTTTAATTGTTACAAATCAAATGCTTATAATAACGAAGCGCGCTGTTTATCGTCTTGCCATGTGGGAGCCTCTTGAGGTGATTTGGGTATATAATAAAATTAAGCATATGGGGATATTAGCCAATGAACTATTTCGCTAATAAGGCTTGATGCAATAAAGGATTCAGACTAAGTTACTGCGTAGCGACTTGCTAAGCACTCGTTATTAATTAACTTTCCGATAAATAGCCAAACGCACCATTACAAGTAGGTCCTATGAGCAATAATTTTAGCAAACTAGTGAGCAAATTAACGCATTCTTTGGAGCAAAAAAACGCCCAAGAACTATTGCTTTCGATTGAACAATGCCATCCTGCTGAATTGGGTCGATTAATTGAATCGTTACCGAATAAATATCGCGACGATTTTTGGAGCTTGATCCCAGTTAAATATAAGGGCGAAGTATTACTCGCGGTACATCGTGAGCTGCGCCTATTTTTAATCAAAAAAACCAGCGAAGCTGATCTCCTTAAATGCCTGTCTACTCTGCAAATGGATGAGTTGGCGGATATCGATGCAGATTTACCGTTATCAGTTGTGAGCGCCATGGTGGCGGCCATGGATAGTCAGCGAAAAGAGCGCTATCAGACCGTTGCCTCTTTTCCTGATAATACCGCTGGCGGGTTAATGGATGTTGATGCGACGGCGGTTAGAAAGGACGTTACTCTTAAAGCTGTGTATCGATATTTGTGTCAGTTGAGAAAAAAACAAGGCATGTTGCCTGAGCAGCTTGACCAATTAGTCGTTGTCGACAGAAAAAACCAGGTACAAGGGACCTTACATCTCAGTGACTTGGTCTCTTTAGATAACGCTTTGTCGGTTGGCGATGTGATGAGAACCGATGTGCCATTAATTGATTCGCTACAATCTGCTAGTCAGGTTGCGCAAATTTTTGAAGATCACGATTTAATATCGGCACCTGTAGTGGACAAAAATAATTGTCTTTTGGGACGGATAACCGTCGATGATGTTATCGATTTTTTGAAGCACAATTCAGAGCAGGGTTTATTGGCTTCTGCTGGTCTTAACAAAGAGTTGGACATGTTTGCCCCTGTCGCGCATATTTCTTTAAATAGGGCAATTTGGTTAGGCACTAATTTAATTACCGCATTTGTCGCGGCCTGGGTAATCGGCTTTTTTGAATCTTCAATCGAACAGCTCGTTGCACTAGCGGTACTGATGCCTGTAGTGGCAAGTATGGGCGGCGTCACCGGAAGTCAAACACTTACGGTTGTGACGCGAGGCATCGCCCGCGATCTGGTGAGTAGTGCTAATATTATTTCGCTGACCATTCATGAATTAAAAGTGTCTTTTATTAACGGACTATTATGGGCTGCGGTGGTTTTTTTAATTACCCTTTTTTGGTATGACGATTGGAAGTTAGGCAGTGTTTTTGCACTCGCACTTTTTGTTGTTAGTTTGACCGGCACTCTTTCCGGGGCCGTTATTCCTATTGTATTGAAAAAACTTGGAGTCGACCCTGCAATTGCTGGCGGAGTTATCTTGACCACCATTACTGATGCCGTGGGTTTTTTAATATTTTTGGGGACAGCGACCTATATTTTGATTTAATTGCAAATGTTATAGCGTTCTATGGTTACCTAACTGCATTCGTCATCATTGATTTGGCATTGCTAAAATGCTCTATCCCCAAGTGCTGAATAAGGTGGTTTGGGTATAAAAACCAGTTGAATTATTACAGCTGGTTTTTTGTTGCCTAGAGAAATGCAAATTGATGATCTTAATTATTCACTTTGATCTGCCTCATCTGCATGAGATGACGCTTCAAACTGCTCAACATCGGCTAATTTTCCAAACCAAAAATCTGAACTAATCATCTTAAATTGACGACTTAAACCTTCATTGGCTAGTGATTCTAGCTGCCACAAGATTCCTGCCGCTTGTGGAAATTGCGTACCCGTAATTTGATCTTCATATAATCGATGTAATAAAGCATCAGGAGAGGTTCCTGATGCTAAAAGACGTACCATCGATGCATGTAATGATTCATCAAAAATAGCCAAATCTTGTGCGTCTGCTGCCGTAATATCGACCATAAACTCAACACCAGTCGGCTCGGCAAAGACACCATTAAATGCTTCTCTCAATAATCCATAAGCACTAAAAAAACGTTCATGAAGTAAGCAATCAGAATACTCTTCCCACATTCTGTCGCCGACCATATCATTACTCAATTGATCAATTTTACCTTCAGTTAATTCACTGAATAAATGCGTTAAGACGATTTTTGCGGCTTCATTTGCCTTTAAATCATTTAGAGACATCATGCACATTTCTCTAAGTTCAGCGGCTTCCATTCCTTCTAAACCATCATCTAGCCCCATAATAGCCATTAATTGAAGATAATCTTTATTTGACCAAGCATTGGGGATTTTATTGATTTTACGAAAAGAACCAATTTGAACATTAAATTGAGCTTGCATGCTAATTCCTTCTTCTGAAGCGTCAAAAAGTAATGACGACTAGATAAATTACCACTCCACATGCACAATCGCAATACAGTAAATATAACCTTTAGCGGGATTCGCTAGTTTAATCGGGGTTGTTGGTGACTCGCGTTTAGTCGTTAACTAATGTCGATTTCGAGGAGGGGAAATGCAAACCCACTATATGAATAGTGGGTTATAAGATGCTTTTAGGCGAGCAGTTTTTTTGCCGCTGCAACGACGATTGATATCGCGCTCACTTCGGTTTTCTTCATGGTCGCTTCATCTGGGATCTCCTGCTGGGTGCGGTTTACAATCACACCTGCAACACAGGCAGCGCGCCAACCTTGAGAAGCACACATGGTAAATAGCGTTGATGATTCCATCTCATAGTTAAGCACGCCAAGATCTTGCCACTCTTGCATTGATCCTTTAAATCGACGGGTGATACGACCGGAGACCGTATCGTAACGTTCTTGACCCGGATAGAAAGTATCTGAAGAGGCGGTAATGCCGATATGCGGCTCAATACCGGCATCACGACAGGCGGCAACCATGGCCGTGGTACATTCAAAGTCTGCAACTGCTGGAAATTCCATTGGCGCAAAATGAAGACTCGCGCCGTCAAGGCGAACAGATGCCTGTGTAACAATCACATCACCAACATTCACTTGTGGCTGAATCGCCCCTGTTGTGCCAACGCGCAGGAAGGTCGTAACACCGAGTTGCGCTAGCTCTTCTACCGCGATAGACGTTGACGGGCCGCCGATACCTGTTGAACAAATAACCACCGCTTTGGTATCAATATAAGCTAAGTAGCTAGTATATTCGCGGTGACTTGCCAAGAATGTGGCGCCATCCATCAGTTCAGCTATTTTTTTAACGCGTTGTGGGTCGCCCGGTACAATTGCTAATTTTGCACCGTCTAACATCTTTTTGGTTAACCCTAAATGAAATACATCTGACATAAGAAACTCCTTTAATTAATGTTAATTATTTGTTTATAAGCTATTTGCTGTATTGACTATATTCTCAACGGTGAAACCGAACATTGCAAACAGCAACTCAGCAGGTGCTGACTCGCCAAAGGTGGTCATGCCAATAACTTTACCGTTCAGGCCCACATATTTGTACCAGTAATCAGCAATGCCCGCTTCAATAGCAATGCGTTTAGCAACCGATGCTGGTAATACAGATTCTTTGTATTGTGCGCTTTGTGTTTCAAAAACATCGGTACAAGGAAGAGAAACAACACGTACCGCTTTACCTTGTGCTGTTAACTCTTTGTGCGCTTCAACGGCAAGTTGTACTTCAGAACCCGTTGCAATCAAGATGATGTCTGCTGGCGTAGCGCTGTCCAATAAGACATACCCTCCTTTAGCGACATCACTTAATTGCTGTGCATCACGCGGTTGTGGTTGTAAGTTTTGGCGGCTAAAGACAAGTGACGTTGGACCATCAACACGTTCAATCGCTGACTTCCAAGATACAGCAGATTCGACACTGTCACATGGACGCCAAATATTCATATTCGGCGTTAAACGTAGGCTCGCAATCTGTTCAACGGGTTGGTGAGTGGGACCATCTTCACCCAGACCAATTGAGTCATGGGTAAATACTTGAATTGCACGCTGTTTCATTAATGCCGACATACGTAAACCGTTACGAGCATATTCCACAAACATCAGGAAGGTTGCACCAAAAGGAATAAACCCTCTATGTAATGCCATTCCGTTAACAATCGCAGACATAGCAAATTCACGGACGCCGTAATGTAAGTAATTGCCTGAAGCATCGCTAGCCGTAATTGCTTTTGTACCCGACCACATGGTTAGGTTTGATGGTGCTAAATCTGCAGAGCCACCGAGCAGTTCAGGCAACATTGCACTAAATGCTTCAATACAGTTTTGTGATGCTTTACGTGTGGCAATATTAGCAGAATTTGCTTGTAAATCAGCAATGTATTGTGTTGATTTGGCTTCCCAATCAGCGGGGAATTCGTTATTAATACGGCGTTTGTATTCTGCCGCTAATTCAGGGAACGCAGCAGCATAAGCTGCAAATTTATCATCCCAAGAGGCTTCAACAAGCTGGCCTTTATCAACGTTATTCCAACGAGCATAGATATCTTCTGGAATTTCAAAATCACCGTAGTTCCAGCCTAATGCTTTACGTGTCGCGATAATTTCATCTGCACCTAAAGGAGCACCGTGACAATCGTGTGTACCTTGTTTCGCAGGTGAACCGAAACCGATAATTGTTTTACAACAAATCATTGTTGGTTTAGTGGTTTCTGCTTGTGCAGCTTCAATAGCCGTTTTAATCTCCGCGCTGTTATGACCATCAACTGAAATAACCTGCCAGCCGTAAGCAGCAAAACGTTCTGGAGTATTGTCTGTAAACCAACCATCAACATCACCATCAATCGAGATGCCGTTGTTATCCCAGAAGGCGATTAATTTGCCTAGACCTAAGGTGCCCGCGAGTGAACAGGCTTCATGGGAAATGCCTTCCATCAGGCAACCATCGCCTAAGAACGTGTAGGTATGATGGTCAACAATATCGTGCCCTGCACGGTTGAACTGTGCCGCTAATGATTTTTCAGCAATTGCCATCCCCACTGCATTTGCAATACCTTGACCTAATGGGCCAGTGGTGGTTTCAACTCCGGGGGTATATCCATATTCCGGGTGGCCAGGTGTTTTAGAGTGAAGCTGACGGAATGATTTTAGATCCTCAATAGACAAATCATAACCCGTTAAATGTAGCAGAGAGTAGAGCAACATAGAGCCGTGCCCGTTGGATAGCACAAAGCGATCGCGATCTGCCCATTGCGGGTTAGTTGGACTATGTTTTAAGAAATCACGCCAAAGGACTTCAGCGATATCCGCCATCCCCATTGGTGCACCAGGGTGGCCTGAATTTGATTTTTGAATAGCGTCCATACTAAGGGCACGAATTGCATTCGCTAACGCTTGATGAGAGGGCATCTGTTTCTCCTGATTAGGTTAAGTTAGTTATATATAACAAACGTATTAAATAAATGATCAGTGTTGCTGCTTTAAATGAACTATCTCAGCGTTGTGAATTTTATGAAGAGAACAATCATTCATAAAATTCAGGCATTGATCTAATGCATTTTCTGTGTGTAATACAAGATCACAAAGTTAATACATTTGGTATTCACAATAGCCAGTAATTATAGGTAATTACTGATATATTGCTGAAAGATAAGTCCACCCATATAGACGCCAGCAATGCCCATAATACCGGGTAAAACGGGCGGCGCGGGTAGCGGTAATTTTAAAAACGAGAAAATCAGGCCAACGATAAGCCCCGCGAATAATGCCATTAAAATTTGTTGCATCTTGATACCTAGGTAGTGGAGTAATGGCAATAAGTTTATTTATTCAGTGGCCCATAAAATGCGACCCGGATCGCTATAACTGGCATTATTGGATTTATGTTTTGACCCGTTAACAAAATATGTTGTTTGCAAGTTGATGTTTTTCCCTAAAAAATAGAGGTGAGGAAATCTCTTACGTTGGTGCTTGGTAAATGGTTTGAGGGAATGATGGCGCTAGGCTTAAATGGATGGGAGCAGTCGCTATTTACTTTGGTAGCAGATAAATAGCGACGCTAAGTCAGAGGTTACAGTTCAGCACCTAAAAAAGCATGTGGTAGCAATTCGGCAATAGAGAACGTTTCGACATCAGTTTGGGAAGCATAACAGTAAACCATCGCATCATTGGCCGATTGCTCTGCAATGACTTGTCGGCACGATCCGCAAGGATAAGCTTTTACTAGTAATTTCTCTGCATTACGGCCGAGTGTATGTACCTCTTTGATATCACCTACTTTTATCCCTTCTGTTACCGCTGTTTGCAGGGCATTACGCTCCGCACAATTGGTCGTTGGGTAAGCGGCTGATTCAACATTAACGCCTTTATAAACCTGATTATCTTTGGTCACCACAATTGACGCGACATTAAAACCGGAATAGGGTGCATAGGACATATCAAGTAGTGTATTAAGCTCTGTGAAATAGTTCATCTTATAGTCTCTTTATGTAGGTGTGAGGATCGCTTTGTGATTGTTTCACAAAGCCCATTTTCTCAAGGTAAAAGCAATGCTTTTGATCGCTAGCGATTGCCTTTAATGTGTTGATTCCTTTCTGTTTAATAAACTCTGGGTGGCTATTGTAATAATAATTTCCAAGTTTAAAATCTCGATATCTTGGGGTAACGTAATCCAGCATCATTGTAAAAACGCCATCTTCTTCTATTTGACCTGCAAGTAGTCCGGCGATATTGTTATCGCGTAACATATAGAATGCTGTATCGGCTTTTTTTAATTGCTCTAGGGCAATCTGTTTTTCAATGTCATCTTGATGAACGCTAATAAAATGGTCGAAATATTGTGAATCACTTTCCGCTGAAATTATTTTGAACTCTTCTTTGCTATTGTAAATCTGATAAAGATAATAAATATTAATGCAAGCAATGCTTAGATTCATAAATATAGTGGGTACAGAATCGATGAAGTAAGCAAAAGAAGCAAAAAGCAGGCACCCGATAAAATTGATCACCCTTAATTTGATAATTGAAGTCATCGTCAATGAGACCAAAACGACCATTGACGCCAAATATCCAAACCACTCTACCCAATCAAATTCCATAATAATCCCTTAATATCTTGTTAAATAGGGTTAACCTATTGATTTATCATATGTCTTGTAACCGTATACGACGGTAAATTTGTATTTCAGACTCGGGTTTATCTGCGCCACAAATAATGGCGCGTTGAATAGCCCGTTCAGCCTCTAAGAACTGCGCTTCGCTACGTGCATGGATCATGGCCAGCGGTTGTTGTGAATTAACCTGATCACCAATAGAGACAAAACCATTAAGACCAACAGCATAATCGATAGGATCAGATGATTTCATTCTGCCCCCCCCCATATTAACCACTGCCATACCCAATGCACGGGTATCCATTGATTGTACTATGCCTGAATTAGGAGCATAAACAGGGCGTATGATTTCAGACTTCGGTAGATATTTATTATGATTTTCTACAAAATCTGCAGGACCGCCCAATGCACTGACCATTTTAGCAAAGACTTCAGCCGCTTTACCGTTATCCAGCACTGCTTGCAGTTTTGTTGTCGCTTCGGCGTCATCTTTTGCAAGACCGCTTAATACCAGCATCTCACTACATAATGCCATGGTAACTTGATGTAAACGTGGGTTAACGTATTCGCCGGTTAAAAATTGCACTGCTTCACGTACTTCAAGTGCATTGCCTGCACTGCTTGCCAGTACTTGATTCATATTGGTCAGTAGAGCGGTAGTTTTGCAACCAGCACCATTGGCCACCGCGACAATACTTTTTGCTAATTCTTCAGATGCCTCATAAGTCGGCATAAATGCGCCGCTACCGGCTTTAACGTCCATGACTAAGGATCCAAGCCCTGAAGCGAGCTTTTTCGATAGAATCGATGCGGTGATCAGCGGAATGGATTCAACGGTAGCGGTAATATCACGTGTTGCATAAAAACGTTTATCAGCAGGGGCTAAATCACCTGTTTGGCCAATAATGGCAACACCGACATTTTTAACGATTTGACGAAAATGCTCAGCACTATCTGGAGTGGTTTTATACCCAGGAATGGCGTCTAATTTATCTAACGTTCCACCGGTGTGCCCTAGTCCACGACCTGAAATCATTGGCACATACCCCCCACAAGCAGCTACCATTGGGCCTAACATTAAAGAGGTGACATCACCGACGCCGCCGGTTGAGTGCTTGTCTACCACTGGCCCATCTAACTCAAGTGACTGCCAGTCTAAAACCTGTCCGGAGTCACGCATCGCAGAAACCAGTAATACACGTTCATCCATGTTCATATCTTGGAAATAGATGGCCATTGCAAATGCGGCAATTTGACTTTCTGTTACTGAATTGTTGGTGATACCTTTGATAAAAAAATCAATTTCTTGCTTGCTTAGCACTTTGCCATCGCGTTTATTACGGATAATTTCTTGTGGAAGTAATATCATTTTAGCGGCTCCAGAGAGACTCAATTTGCTAAATAAGGGATCTAGCCAAAGTGTTTTTCTGCAATGCAGCCACTTTGGCTAGCTATCTATTGTTTGATTACTCCGCAACAACGGAATCGAGCGCAATGATCAACATTTCATTGAAGCTACTTTGACGCTCCTCTGAAGAGGTTTTTTCACCCGTGCGAATATGATCTGATACGGTCAGGATACACAGCGCATTTGCACCTTCTTCTGCTGCAACGCCATATAAACCAGCGGCTTCCATTTCGACACCGAGAATGTTGTATTTTTCTAATGTGTCGAACATTTGTGGCTCGGGTGTATAAAACAGATCCGCAGAGAAGATATTACCCACACGCGCTTTAATACCGTGAGCCTTGGCGGAATTAACCGCTTTTTCTAACAGTTCATAACTGGCAATTGCTGCAAAATCATGGCCGGAAAAACGCGAGCGGTTTACTTTAGAATCGGTCGATGCCCCCATACCGATGATCACATCACGTACTTTGATATCATTACTCACCGCGCCACAACTGCCGACACGAATAATATTTTTTACACCATATTCACGGATCAATTCAGTTGCGTAAATAGAGCAAGAAGGGATGCCCATGCCACTGCCCATGACTGAAACACGTTTGCCTTTATAGGTGCCGGTAAAACCAAGCATATTACGTACATCGGTTACTTGCACCGCATCATCTAAGAAATTTTCTGCAATATATTTAGCACGCAGCGGATCGCCAGGCATTAAAACTGTTTCTGCAAAAGCGCCGTCTACGGCATTAATATGAGGTGTTGCCATTTTTTTATTCTCCATTTAACTGTTTAGTATCAGGTCGATAAAAGCGTATTTTAGACGACCTGAGTGAATGCAAATGAGGCAGGCTCATTTGCAAGAGGGCTATAACGAAAGCTATCAATTAGTTAAAAATATTTTTACCGTAATCAAGCTCAGGTAGATTGTGGTGGTCTGCAATTGTCTGACCTATATCGGCGAATGTATGCCGTAGGCCAACGGAACCGGCTTTAATCGATTTACCATAAAAAATAACCGGAATATGTTCCCTAGTATGGTCTGTGCCTTTCCAAGTTGGATCGCAGCCATGATCAGCGGTGATCACTAAAACATCTTCATCACTGAGCAGCGCCAGCATTTCAGGTAGACGTTTATCAAAATATTCCAGTGCGGCTGCATAACCGGCGACATTACGACGATGTCCGAAATCAGCATCAAAATTGACAAAGTTGGTGAAGATAATTGTTTGATCACGCGCTTCTTTAAACTCCGCTAAGCTGGCATTAAATAATGCTTCAATGCCATTTGCTTTGGTCGCTTTGGTGATCCCTTGGGTTGCAAAAATGTCGGAAATTTTACCGATACTGACCACCTCTCCGCCAGAATCCTTCATGCGGTCGAGCAGGGTCGGGGCCGGTGGTAGCACTGAATAATCATGGCGGTTACCTGTGCGTGCAAAATCACTGCTTTTGGTGCCACTAAAAGGACGAGCAATAACGCGGCCGATATTGTATTTATCGACCAGTTCTCGGGCGAGCTCAGATAACCGATAAAGGCGCTCTAAACCGAAACTTTCTTCATGGCAAGCAATTTGAAAAACACTGTCGGCAGAAGTATAAAATATAGGTTTGCCAGTTTTAATATGTTCTTCGCCTAGTTCTTCAAGAATGATGGTGCCTGAGGAGTGACAGTTACCTAAATAACCTGGTAAATCTGCGCGTTTCACCAACTCATCGAGTAGTTCCTGAGGAAAGCTATTTTGTTTTTGGGTAAAGTATCCCCAATCAAACAGCACCGGTACGCCGGTTATTTCCCAGTGTCCGCTAGAGGTGTCTTTGGCTGTAGAAAGTTCTTTGGCATAACCGTAAGCGGCGACTGGCTCAACGGACTGATCAAGACCCGCTGGAAAATAGCCCGAGCTTTCATAACAAGCACGTCCCATGCCGAGTTTATTCATATTTGGGATACTAAGCGGACCGTTACGACCGATATCTGCCAGTCCCTGCGCACACTGTTGTGCTATATGTCCGAGTGTATTTGCGCCAACATCATTAAATTCACTGCCATCGGCAAGCGAACCGATAAACTTGTCGGCATCCTTTGCAGCGCCTACGCCAAAAGAATCTAACAATAGGATAATAGTACGTTTCATTAATATGCTCCTGCTGGTGCTTTTTTAGTGCTTAACTTCAACTCAGATAATAGATTCACTAATAAGCTAGATGCACCAAAACGGAAGTGATCACTATTGACCCAATCATTTCCCATAAGATCACGCGCGAGTTGCATATAATCATTGGCAGCTTGAGCGTCTTTAACTCCGCCTGCCGCTTTAAAGCCGACATCACGGCCAGAGGCTTTAATTGCTTCGAGCATGACTTTAGTGGCTTCTAAGGTGGCATTTACAGCAACTTTACCCGTAGAGGTTTTAATGAAATCGGCACCTGCAGCAATACAGATTTCACTGGCTTGTTTAATTAGCGCGGGCGTTTGTAATACGCCAGATTCAATAATTACTTTAAGTGTGACTTTATCGCCACAGATTTCGCGGCAAGCTTTGATCATGGTTGCACCAATCTCGCTATTACCGGCCATCAGTGCGCGATAAGGAAAAACCACATCCACTTCATCTGCGCCATAAGCAACAGCAGCACGGGTTTCAGCTAGCGCTATCGCTAAGTCATCATTACCGTGTGGGAAATTTGTTACGGTCGCAATTTTAATATGCGCGCAGTTTTGTGCAGCTAATGCTTTTCGAGCAATCGGAATAAAACGAGGGTAAATACATACAGCCGCAGTATCACCTGCCGCTGTGTGTGCATCCGCACATAACTGAAGCACTTTTTGATCCGTGTCATCATCGTTTAGTGTGGTCAGATCCATTAATTGGATAGCCTGACGGGATGCGATTTGCAAATCACTCATTATTTAGCTCCTTTTTTCTTAAGTAAGGTGTCCAAGCCGCTCAGAATCTGTTTCCAAGCGTTTGGGGATATATCAGCCGCAGTCAATGGTGATTGCTAGCGGCTCTTGATGCAGATATTAAGCAAGGCTCGTTGCGCTCATGGCGAAGAAAATACCCACTAAACACGCACTCATAAAGTTAGAAAGGGTACCTGCAAGTACCGCTTTCAATCCCATGCGCGCAATATCAGGGCGACGTGATGGTGCTAGAACGCCTAGTCCGCCGAGTAAAATTGCCATTGAAGATAAGTTCGCAAAGCCACATAAGGCGACAGTCACGATCACTTGTGAGTTCATGCTCAATGTATCTTTGATCGACATAAAATCGATATAAGCAACAAATTCATTCACGACTAATTTTTGACCAAGTAAACTACCGACTTGCATCGCTTCAGACCATGGCACACCAATTAGAAAAGCGATGGGAGCGAACAGGTAACCTAAGATCACTTGTAGTGTTAATGCATCTACACCAAATAATCCGCCTGCAGCGCCTAACATGGCATTAATTAATGCAATCAGGGCGATAAACGCGATTAACATGCCGCCGATATTTAATGCTAAGTGAAGACCATCGGATGCACCGGAAGCGGCTGCGTCAATGACATTGACGGGTTTAGCTGCTGCATTTTCAGCGATATCTTGCTCTGTTAACTGTTCCATTTCATCTTTCGGAGACTCTGTTTCTGGCTCTAACAGCTTGGCCATCAATAGACCGCCCGGTGCAGCCATGAAAGATGCTGCAATCAGGTACTCAAGACTCACACCTAACGACGCATAACCGGCCAACACTGAACCCGCAACCGACGCAAGACCCCCCGCCATGACGGCAAAAAGCTCAGAACGTGTCATTGAACGGATAAAGGGTTTAACTACGAGGGGAGCTTCTGTTTGACCGACAAAAACGTTGGCCGCCGCTGACATTGATTCCGTGCGACTGGTGCCCAGTGCTTTTTGCAGTGCACCACCAAATATTCTGATAATAAACTGCATAATGCCCATATAATAAAGGACAGCCATGAGTGACGCGAAGAAGATAATAATAGGCAATACTCTAAAGGCGAAGATAAAACCGCCACCGCCGAATACTTCAAACATTTGGTTGGAAACGAGGCCACCAAATAGAAAGCTAATACCCGCATTGGCGCTATTAATGACGGTTTGTACGGCTGATGAGATGCTGCCCAATACGCTTGCACCTGAATCTGTGAAAATAACAATTGCGGGTATAATAGCTTGTAGTGCAAAAGCCCCCCCAACGGTGCGCAGATTAATCGCTTTACGATTACTCGAAAAGAGTACCGCGATAATAATCAATGAGATTATCCCTACTAAACCCATAATAATTTGCATCTTAAATCTCCATTTAATGTATGTGTTAGGCTCAATAAAACTGTTTTTATTAGCCATTTTTATTGCTTTTTGTACAAGCCAATCTTGCTTATTGGCTTTATCTCTTTAAAAAACAGTTAAAGGCGTTGTTTTATCATTTCTTCTAATTTGTCTTGGTCGATAGCGAAGTTACGGATCCCTTCGGCTAGTTTTTCTACCGCCATCGGGTCTTGATTGTGCGCCCATAAAAATTGTGATTCGTTTAACGCGGTGGGTGCTGTTTCTATTTTAGTCGTTGCGGTGAGTGCTGCGTGCACATCGCCCTGTTGATCTTCAAGTTCTTGTAATAATTGCGGGCTGATAGTCAATCTGTCACATCCGGCCAAGGCCAATATCTCACCTGTATTTCTAAAACTTGCACCCATCACGACGGTTTTATAAGCGTGCGCTTTGTAATAGCGATAAATATTTGCCACAGATTTAACGCCTGGATCTGACTCTGGTGTAAAATCACGGCCCTCATTCTTTTTGTGCCAATCCATAATACGGCCGACAAAAGGTGAAATAAGGAATACGCCTGCTTCAGCGCAGGCCTGTGCCTGAGCAAAAGAAAATAGTAGGGTCAAATTACAATTTATGCCCTCTTTCTCCAATATTTCAGCAGCGCGAATGCCTTGCCAAGTAGCGGCTAATTTAATTAAAATGCGGTCATTGTTAATACCCGCATCATTGTACATTTTGATTAGTTGGCGCGCTTTGATAACACTCGCTTGTGTATCATACGAGAGGCGGGCATCTACTTCAGTTGAAATGCGACCCGGTACACTTTGTAATATTGTTTTACCGATATTCACCGCTAAACTGTCACAGGTATCTTGCACTTGTTGTTGTACTGAACTGCTTTGCGCTTTTGCATAAGCAATTGCTTCGTTTATTAATGGCGCATAACCCGTCAGTTGGGCTGCCTTTAGAATAAGTGATGGGTTGGTTGTCGCATCCTCAGGTTGATATTTTTGTATCTCCTCAATATCACCTGTATCTGCAACCACTGTTGTGAGCTTTCGTAATTGATCTAATTTACTCGCCATGAAATTAACCTTCTAATAAAATATGTAGGGGGCTGCAAGTGATAAGTTATCACCGATTTTAAATTTTTTTAAAGGTAACTTAGCTACCTATTTGAAAACTTTTATCTTATAAAAAGCAGTGCTAAAAGTAAGTTGATGTTCAAACTCGCTATTAAAGAGATCTTAATTTGCTTACTTTGCCGATGCCCTGTTTATGTAAAGAAGTGTATTTATTAAATAACATGTAAAGTGTGATCTATAGCTACAGAACTATATTTGTTCGCTTCTTTTTTATTTCGATAACAAAATCTGTTGTTTGTGGTCTGGTGTTATTATAAGCAAGAAATAAGCGTTGAGTTGAAAATAAGATGCGTTGTAAAATGGTTGCGCTAGCGTTGTCGATAACTGCTTTAATCGGCTTGTTTTTGTTGATTGCAATGGACTAACCACTGGCACCTGAATTAAGGCTGTTAGTTCCCGCATATTACGCCTTATTCTGTTCTCTGAGCAGAGTCCTGATGAAGCGTGTTGAGTGTCATGGGGATATAAAACAGCCGACAACAAAGAGTGGTCGGCTGTTTACGACGTGCGTAGGTTTTTTATAGTTTAAATCGTTTCACTAAGCTATCTAGGCGCATCGCCATTGTAGTCAGAGACTCACTGGATGAGGCTATACTCGTTGCAGTTTCTGCACTGCTTTCAGTGCTGTCACTAATGGCATGTACATGAATATTTATTTCCCCTACGACTGTAGCCTGTTCCTCAGTAGCAGTGGCAACCTGCGTATTTAAATCAGAAATTTGTTGAATATTTGCAACTATTTCATCGAGTGCTTGGTTGGTTTTATTCGCATCGGTCACTCCCATCTCGGCAGTGTTTTTGCTTTCTCTTACGCCATCAACCGCACGCTTAGATTCTGCTTGTAACTGGTTTATCATCTGATTAATTTCATCGGTTGATTCGCTGGTGCGTTTCGCCAAGTTGCGCACCTCATCGGCGACTACGGCAAAGCCTCGTCCTTGCTCGCCCGCTCGCGCCGCTTCAATGGCGGCGTTCAATGCAAGTAAATTGGTTTGCTCTGAAATGCCACGAATAACGTCGAGCACGCTGCTAATGGTATCGCTTTTATTGGCTAAAGATTCGATGGTGTGTGAAACTGATTCCATGCTCTGCGCCATCTGGAGAATGTTTTCCGTTGACACTTTTACCACTGATTGCGCACTCTTAGCTTGTCGAGTGGCTTCATTTGTAGCATCGGCTGCCTGCGAGGCATTAGTCGCAATTTCAGCGATGGTCGCGCCCATTTCACTGATAGCTGTTGCCACTTGTGTAGCTATATCACGTTGTTCTTGTGCATCTAAACTTGACTGTTGTGCATCTTGAGAAACTTTCAGTGATGCCTCGCGGACCTCCCGAGAGGTGGTAGAAACATCATTCACGACAGAATGGATTTTATTGATAAAGGTATTAAAGCCGCGCGCTAAATTAGCAACTTCTTCGCCGCTAGTTTCATTGAGTCGGTAACTAAGATCTCCCTCTCCTTCACCTAGCTCTTTGAATAAATCGGCCAAATGATTGATAGGTTTAGTCAAACTTTTTGCTAAAAAGATGCTGATAAAGAGAAATATAATAACCACAATAGCGAACCACATAGCCATATGATTTCGCGACTCGTTAAGACCCATATAAAGTTCTGCTTTAGGCACTTCCGCGATCACATACCAACCTAGGCTGGGGATATAACTGCTTGCCACAACCAGATCCGTTGTTTCTTGAAATGCGAATCCTTTTTTAGATAATAAAGTTTGAATATCAATATCGCCGTAAATATCTGCAAGTGTTATTTTCTCACTTTTTTCTTTGTCTTTATGTATTTTCACCAGACCTGAATTATCAACAAGATAAACAAAGCCGGTCTGTTCAATTTTAAAACTGTTTAAGTAATCGACCATATCATTAAATGATTTTGATAAACCGGAAACGCCTCTGCCATCAACCTCTTGGTAGTTAATAAAAACATCTACGTCGCCATTGGGGTAGCCATAAGTGCTTGCTGACTCTGCTTGGCCGCTATTTTTGAACGCAAAAAACCATCCATCTCGGTCATCATCCTGAAGAACACGCAAAAATCCATCCTGATTCCAATAACGCGCGCTTTCTCTATCTGCAAAAGAGGCATTGCTGAGGTGGTTATCTTGAGCAATTTTACTGAGCATGTTAATCATCTTCGCTTCATTTTCGGGGCTTAAATCAGAGTTAAGTCCATCGAGAAGAAAAGGGTTGGTGGCAATCGCTTTGGTCAGGGCTTTCATTTCCGAAATATTGCCATCGACGGCATTACGGACACGTTGTAGTAGATTGGGTAAATCCGACTGTTGTAGTCGCGAGATCAGAAGTTCCTTGGCTTTTGAATGGCCTACAAATCCAACGATGCTGGTCGAAATAATAACAGCCATTAACATGGCAATTACTAGCTTAGAGCGAATTGAGAGGGTTGAAAATTTCATCAAGCAGATCCTATGGGTGGTATTTAGTGAATTATCTCTGATAAAGAATAGTGCAGCCGAAACTTGGATGCGTTCAGTATCATAATTTTTTTGTACATAGATCACGGTGTTGATTAAATAAATGGATCTAGAGTTTATTTATGAAAGGCGATCTTAGATGTGATCTATACCGACTCTTTAATATTTACTACTATAGCTCAGATTTTGTTAACAAAATATGTTGTTGTGTTGTTAGGGGGATATGATGATTGAATTTAGGAAAAATTTTAATTGCTGCAAAACCATCGCATGTAAAAATTTCGGCGTGGTTGATAGTGAAGACTATATACACAAAAGTAGGCGCTTGGGGTATCTGTCAATAGAATGCAAAGCGTGCGGTAGTAATCCTCCTTGGATCAATAATCAATTGGTTAGCAAACTACTGCAAGAAAAATTAGAGTCTCAATTTGGGCAAAAATTAACTGACTGCCCTAAATGCAGCCACTATTTTTTTATCACAGAAAAAACCACCACCAAGCTGCATGGCTTTACATCTGCAGGCACGCAAAGAAAAAAGTGCACGCAATGCAATACGGTTTTTACAGTGCCGCATTATAAAAACAGTGATGCGCTTAAAGCAGTACTGGCAACTATTGTTGCACATCAAGATATGCGCGAGTCGATTAAAAGCAGCGGACTTTCAGCGCGGTTATACTATTTTTACCTTAACAAACTTGCCCTTATTCTTTCTAACTTCAGTCGACTAAATGAACAGGCCATTATTAAAAGGCACTATTTAGCCCTGCACACACAAGGAAAACGCTTTGATCTTGACCATAAAAGGGGGATCTATACTTTAATTACCTCTGAGGTAAAAAGTGGATATATATTGCTGCAAAGTAATAACTTAACGCAACTGGCGCTACAAGATAAAGATATTTATTGCTCACTGGATAACACTGTCATTGCAATGGAAAACGTTGTTAATGCTGAAAATGTACTGATTGACAGGTATGCACAACATCTTAATAGGAAGCATTTTGAACAACTATTGGTCGGTGAATTAAAGCCGATAACCAACAGCCACTTAATCTATCCAGATAAAGTGGCTTATATACACTTTCAGCTATTAAAAGCCTTCACCCTCAAAACTGCCCAATATGCGCATTATATTGAGCACGAAAGCGTGCTCAGATCCGCTGCACTAATGGCATCCTATAGCGAGATACAAAACGCGAATGCAGATGTTTACTTCTTTGTTCCCTTTGCTCAAACCACAGACCACTTACAGGGTAAAGAGATAGGTTGGTGGAAAGATAAATGGTTTACTAATGAGCAGGGAGCCTATTGCCAAATAACCTCTAAGCAAGATAAAGGTGTTTTCCGCTTATACGCGAGTGAGGGGGTTGAGCACTTTTATTCCTATTTAAATAAGCACATGAACAAAGGCGTAAATAGTCGCCACGTGATTGATAACCTATCTGAAATTCATCGTGTTATTTTTAACTACTGTGATTTAATAAACGGCCATACAAGGGCTAATGTGTTTATCGCCACAGATAAAATATACACGCCAGCATCGCTATTAGATGAAGCGTTAAAGATGACGGTAGTCGGGTGAAGGGTAAACTGTAAAATAGCGTGTTTTTTATGTTGTATTTTTATTGTGCATTCCTATATAATTTGCATCCTGAAATTTAATGATAAATACGTGTGGTACTTTGTTGAGTGAAATGATTCTCTCAAACAGAGCAGCGATGCGGCCCAATAGAGGTTTTCCTAATGAAAAATGCTATTCATCCTGAATACAAAGAAATCACAGCGACTTGTTCTTGTGGTAACGTAGTTAAAGTTGGCTCAACAGCTGGCAAAGATTTAACACTAGATATCTGTGGCGCATGTCACCCTTTCTACACTGGTACTCAGCGTGTTGTTGATACTGGCGGTCGTATTGAAAAATTCAAAAATCGTTTTGGCGCACTTGCTTCTAAATAATTTTTTAGAAAAGCCAATTGATTTTAAGAAGGTGCCTTGTGGCGCCTTTTTTTTGCTTGGCAAAGTTAGAAAGTAGGGCTGCTTGTAATAAATCTGTATTACCCGTTATTTAATAATAACGCCGCAATTTCTAACGTCCATTGCTAGCCTCTCTATTTAACTACCTCAAACAGTAGGTGATGTAAAAACTAACTTTTACTTATTACCCAATCTAGTACCTCTTTCTGAACAATTTCAAGCGACATGGAATTGTCTTTTAAGTATTAAAAAGCGGCTCAGTGGATTGAGATTTGGACCCCTTCCCGCTTTTCTTTACTCTTCGTTTACGACTAAATAGTGTATCCTTAGCGCCCTAAATTAAAGAGGTGAATTTATGTGGGATGTCATAATCATAGGTGCGGGTGCATCGGGGTTAATGTGTGCAATTGAAGCAGGTAAACGCGGGCGTAAAGTCTTAGTCGTTGATCATGCAAAACGTGCAGGACAAAAAATCATAATGAGTGGCGGCGGACGCTGTAATTTCACCAACCTCTATGTAGAGCCAAGCAACTTTCTTTGTGATAATCCGCATTTTGTAAAGTCAGCACTAAGTCGATATACCCAATGGGACTTTATTGCGCTGGTGGATAAGCATAAAATTAGCTGGCATGAACGCGATCACGGACAACTCTTTTGTGATGATAGCGCCAAACAGATAGTGCAGATGCTGCTCGATGAAGCTCGAGACGCGGGCGTTAAAATCCAGTTACAGTGTGAAATTATTGCGCATACCCAGATTAAAGATAAGCACTTTAGCGTACAAACCAAACTTGGTCATTATGAATGTGAGTCTCTTGTTGTTGCCTCTGGAGGATTATCGCTGCCAAAAATGGGTGCGACCCCACTCGCCTATAAAATTGCTGAGCAATATCAGTTACCCGTGAAAACAACGCGTGCAGGACTCGTTCCCTTTACCCTGCAGCAGGCACAAAAAGAGCTGTTTACCCCCTTATCCGGGATTAGTTTTCCGGCAACAGCCAGTTGTGAAATAGCAGACAAACGTAATAAAGTAAAAACGGTCAGTTTTACGGAGGCATTACTCTTTACCCATCGTGGGTTAAGCGGCCCCGTTATTTTACAGATATCAAACTATTGGCAGGCGGGCGAAAAACTGACATTAGATCTGCTTCCAACACTAGATCTAGTGGCCGAACTAGGCCATGCGCAACAGAATCGTCCAGATCAGGCATTAAAAACATTGCTATCACAGCAGTTACCCAAACGTGTGGTTGAGTGTCTGTTAATGGCGGCCGACATTGAAAGCCTACCGTTAAAGCAGTATAACGACAAACAGTTGCAACAGATCGCGGATCTGTTTCATCACTGGTCACCACAAATCAATGGCACTGAAGGTTATCGCACTGCGGAAGTGACATTAGGGGGAATCGATACTGATTTTATCTCTTCGAAAACGATGCAATGTAAAACGGTTGAAGGTTTATATTTTATCGGTGAGGCGCTTGATGTCACTGGTTGGTTGGGGGGATTTAACTTTCAGTGGGCATGGGCAAGTGGCTGGGCAGCAGGGCAAGAGGTTTAGTTGTGAAAGTATTTAAATTTAGACAAAGGTATTAAAAGTTAGACAAACACGGCGTTTGTCTAATATTCCAATGAAAAATTTAGTGAGAGTTAACAATAGTTTTAGTGAATGGGTGTTGGATAGTTTTATTTGGAAAAAGTTAACTTACTTTCTCTTCGCGCCTTACATAATTAATAGTCATCACCTATTATTACGCTTACTTTGGAAAAAACGAGTGCGGAGTGTTTTAGTAGCAGAAGTGCTTTGAGTCATAAAGTAAATTAGTAATATTATTCGATTCATTCAATTATATTGATCTAAAAACTGTTGAAATAACATTTTTAACATAATAAATAAGTTCTTCTTTATTATATTTTTTTACCAACCATTAAATCTGATAGTGGGCTTCTTACACAATTTGAACCAGCTTGTAATACATGAGTATAGATTTGAGTGGTACGGATATCTGAATGTCCTAATTGCTCTTGTACGGTGCGAATATCTGCACCACGCTGCAATAAGTGTGTTGCAAAAGAGTGTCGTAATGTATGGCAAGTAACTTGTTTTTTAAAGTCTAAAGTAGGCGCTGCATTTTTCACGGCTTTTTGTATATTACTTTCATGTATATGGTGTCGTTTTAGATTTGCAGTGCCAGGTTCAAATGATAGTTGTGAAGAAGGAAATAAATAGTGCCACTTTAGTTCTTTAGCTGCATTCGGATATTTACCTGCCAGTGCATGAGGTAAATAGACCCCTTGATAATCGGTCCGTTGCATATCTTGTTGATAATATAAATTAACTTTAGACATTTGATCGAGGGTGTAAAAAGAATTGTGTAAACGTTCATTATCTATAACCTTATCAAAGGCCATTATAATGAGTAACACAATGAATAAAGAAAAACTGCAAGCACTCGCAAATGAGTTAGCCAAAGACCTTAAA
>NZ_JAHNZV010000239.1 GCF_022267535.1 Psychromonas antarctica | reverse complement strand
AGCCAACCCAGAAAATTACCTGCCATGGAATTATCTAGAAAATAGTGAGTAACGGCTGACTTGCTTTCCAAAAAAGACTGAATTGGGCTAACCGCCCAAGTCAAACTATGCAGCCGTAAGCTCACCGATGAAACGCCTTGCTGCCTATATTTCTAGCGAGTTTTCTATTAAATCACTTTCAATTGCGACACTTTTTGTAAAGCCAAGTCGAGTGCACATAGCGTTCGACCTACACTTTGCCTATGAAATGCAAAATGATGATTTATTGGTGGGGTATGGTTTGCCTTGGAACAATGAGCTGAGAAATATCCCGTATATATCTCAGCTTGTTAAGTAGATTATATGGGCGCGTGATTTGCTACGGTCATTAATAATATATTCTAAAAAACAATCACAATGAGCAAGGTCAATGGGCTCATTATTGGTAACAAATATGGACAGTACATTTCTAAATAGCGAGGGTGATTATACCCATGCGATCTCAAGATTATTTATTATTTTAAGGATTAAAAAATCTATGGCTAAAGCGATAACCGTTGTCATCGCTTTAGCCATTTGAATTGCAAGTTGCTATAAAAAGAATGCTATTGATTGTCATTTCAATATATACAAGACGTGAGACGCAGGCTGAAAATCGACTAATAGCGTATTCAGAGATGGCTAAAAACTACTTTTAATTTGCCGAAGCCGACTGCTCTAAATAGCCAAATGCGGTCAATAACGCTTGTTCTTGGAATTGTTTTAAACCAACTTCACGCGCATCGGGTTTCACTTGTGCATTTGCTAAACCTTCTTTGATATAAGTCGAAGAGAGTACATGTACATTCAATTCGGGCATTAACTGCAACGCGGCTTCAATTTTAAAACTTAGTGGGTTACCCGCATATTTGCCTTTTAAATCACGTTGCCTGATAACCACAGTATCTACTTTGTAATCTTTCATTAACTGTGCAAAATCGAATTGAAACTTTTTAAGTGGTTCGGTATTGATTGGATCAACTAAACTTAGTTTAGCCGTACGCACCTTAGGGACATCATATAAACCGTCTTTTAACTGTATTATGCTGATAATCGCTTCATTGCCTTTTAACTCTACACCACACACTCTCATAAAAATCCCCTTAGTTTAAACAACGGGCATTATTATTTAAATATGAGATTCAAGCAACTAGCAAATCAAAATAGAGAGATATCTAAGCTCGTTTAATAAGCAATTTAAAGCTTTAGACAGAACAACAACAAAAGAATCTTGTGCTAGGTGGTTTTGATTTAGCAGGATTAGGTGTTCGCCTCAGTGCCGCTATCTGCGGTCTGATTGGTTATCACTATTTATAACTCAAGTTTCGGGATTCAAAACAAACAATAAAACCCAAATAACTCGATGATTTTAAAGAGGTTGATGTCTCATTGTGGTAAAATACTTGTTAACTAGACAAAGGATAATACAACAAGA
>NZ_JAHNZV010000238.1 GCF_022267535.1 Psychromonas antarctica | reverse complement strand
TGCTCAAATGCAGTAATAACGCTACTAAGTTGCTCTGGATTTGACATAATTAAGTCCTGATGGATGAGTTACCCGTATTAAATCAGAACAAAAAATGGAAGTTGAGCTACGCTGCCGTAAGCTCACTAACTAAGGATGATTTAAAAGTCTATTTCGCACAATTAATTGAAACGCATTCCTGGAGCACCGTAAAACTAGACCGTAATGGTTTGCAATTTTTCTACAAGCATACCCTTGAACGCCAATGGGAATGGCTCAACATTGTCAAACCACCACAAGTAAAACGTATCCCTGACATTATCACCCATCAGCAAATTGGGCAGTTAATCACAGCAACGCACTCTTTACGTTATCAGGTGTTTTTTCTGGTGCTGTACACAATGGGTTTACGGTTAAGTGAAGCCCTTCAATTAACCGTTAACGATATTGATAGCCACACTCTACAAGTTCATATTCGTGAGGGTAAAGGAGGCAAAGACCGCCTGATTCCACTCCCCGAACGAACATTAACAGCTCTGCGTTATTACTGGGTAACACACCGCCATCCAGTGTTGTTGTTTCCTCGTGTGGGGCAAACCCAGCAAGCATCGATGCAGTGTACGCCCATGGATAAAGGCAGTGTTCAAAAAGCACTCAAAAAAGTCATCACTGAGTTAGGTATTAAAAAGAACATCAGCCCACATTCCCTTCGCCATTGTTTTGCAACTCATCTCTTAGAGCAAGGAATGGATTTACGCTCACTGCAAATATTATTAGGCCACAACAGTCTCAATACCACAGCCAAATACACGCAACTCACTAGCATCAAACAAAAAGATAATGTACTCGCGCTTAACGCCTTAACCGATAAATTACTGATTCAATGGGAGATGTTATGAGTCAATTTATCTCACTGCTTGAGCGCTACCATCAACAATTAGAACAGCAATATGGTGGATTATTGAATCAAGATATTCGCCGCGCCATCACTGATATGTTGCACTGTAAAACCGATGCAAATCGAACGACCCAATGGCATTGTGGTCATTGTCAGCATGACCAACAACTCCCCGCATCCTGTGGGAACCGAAGTTGTCCGCAATGTTTGCATCAAACCACCTCCAACTGGTTAGCTAAACAGACTAATAAATTATTACCTGTACACTATTTCATGGTGACGTTTACCTTGCCCTATCAGTTGAGAATACTAGCTCGTCAACATCCCAAAGCGCTGTACCAATTGATGCTCCAAGTCACTGCTGACATATTGAAAGACTTTGCAGCGAGAGCGAATAAAGGCAGTTTAGGATTTACCAGCGTGCTACACACGCATAATCGCCGGCGGGAATGCCATCCTCATGTGCATATTATTGTGCCTTGTGGACGTTACGATGCCACCAAAAAGTGAGCTTACGGCAGCGTAGCTCAACTTCCATTTTTTGTTCTGATTTAATACGGGTAACTCATCCATCAGGACTTAATTATGTCAAATCCAGAGCAACTTAGTAGCGTTATTACTGCATTTGAG
>NZ_JAHNZV010000237.1 GCF_022267535.1 Psychromonas antarctica | reverse complement strand
TGGCCAACAAGATGAAAAGTAGATTTACCTATATCAATTCCTAAAATATTAATATTAGACATGATGATTCTCCTCTTGAGTAATTGCCCTAAGTTTAGACTAGGGTGAGGCGGACCATCTTATTAGCTACTTAAGTATCTTTCTGTATTTACCATAACACCCGTTAAGCGCAGTAAAAAATGGGGGTAAAAAAATAGTGGTATTGAGTTAATAACTCAAATTGTACGTATTACTTAGAGGCTACCTAAATGGTGGCCTTTTTTGTATTTAGTCGTAAATTTCCTAGGGCGGTTTGTGCCCCTTTACGAGCTCGAAGTCTAACTCGGAACCGCCCCGCCTATAGCAATTATAGTAATACTTGTATATCGTTATAAACGAGTATAATATTAAAATTGTTGAGGATATGTACGTTATAAAACACCTAAACCCGAACTTCCAATTCGGGTTTTTTTGTGCCCTTTTCTAGATAGAGAGCCAAGTCGCTAACGCCCCCATAGCGAGGTAGGAGCAAAGCTAAATGCAACATGAAATACTTGCCTATCCCCCTTCTTAAAATAATCAAAGCCGAATCCTGTCATGGGGTTCGGCTTTTTTGTTGGTGGAGTTTGTAAATATAAAAATAAATGTGATGTTCTTTTGATTTTAGCTGTCAATTGTGTGGTGATTAGCTTGTTTATCATGAATTTAATAGGTAATGTTTCTATTTGTTGTTATCACTTACCTTGTATTTTGATAGTTTATTTTTGTTTGTAATATTTTCTCTTCTCAAAGGAAAGTCAATGAGTTCTCCTCTAAATTTTTTTTATAGTTATTGTCATGCTGACAGTGAACAACGAGCTGCACTAGAGAAACATTTATCTATGCTCGTTAGAAATAAAGTGATTTCACCATGGCATGATGCAGATATCGTTGCAGGGAGTGATTGGAAAAGGAATATCGTAAAGAACTTAGAGGAGGCTGATATTGTTGTCTTCTTGGTAACAACAAGTTGGTTGGGCTCTGAGGCTTGTATTGAAGAATGGGAGTTAGCTAAAAAATCCTCCGAGAAACAGCCCAATAAAGTATTGATACCTGTTATTGCCACAGATTGTGCATGGTTAGACTTTGATGATATGAAATCGAAGCTGGTTTTGCCATATGATGGAAATCCAGTTTCTAAATGGGACGATGCAGATTCGGCTTGGCTTAATGTATACAATGGTATAAAAAAAGCAGCTGAAGAACAAAAAAAAAAATTTAGATTACTCCCCAGTTATGTTGATGAATTACAGGCAGTAGAATTTTGTTCCACAAACTCTAAAGAAATCATATTGGAAGATATTTTTGTTTTTCCAAACTTGTTAACTTATTCAGAGAAAACAGATGGAATTGAAATTGAAATAGATGGGATTGATGATTTAATCAAAGAAAAAAGGCAATTCATAATAGGGGATAGCCAATCAGGAAAAACTAAATTATCAGCATGGCTATGCTTAGAGCTTAATAAACAAAATAAATCTTGTTTGTATTTTGATTTGAACCAATTAAGCAATAG
>NZ_JAHNZV010000236.1 GCF_022267535.1 Psychromonas antarctica | reverse complement strand
ATATAAAAATGTGTGTGATGTTTATATCTTGTCCCCTACGTACTAATGACACTCTAGGCTGAAAGGCTTATAAGGCAAGGAGCTTGACGCTTTGTGATATACGAAGAAAACCAACAGAGCAAAACATTCACCACGAACTTACAGCTTAGAATGCACCAGATTAATCATCTACTGTCTTCCCGTGTTGAAATTAACTACCCGTTGGTTAAGAGAATGTCGAGAAATTAACGCCCGTTATTTTGCTTTATAGAAAGGCAATAAAAATAACGGCATGAACAAGGTAAATTCATACCTGTAAATTTCAGCAGGAATTGAAACTGGCTGGTTGTGTCGGTAATAATGATGTGAACTTGCGATATAACTTATTAAGATTTCTACGCCAGAGCTGTTTATGCTGAACAAGTCTTGATGGGATTTATTGAATTTTAATTGAAATGAAATTAACTATTATATAATCACCAATACAACAGATGCTCGCGAAGCTACGCTCTGTTGTATTGGTGATTATTATTAAAGATATATTTTAAAATTAGCTGTAAATAGCAATCCTAAAAACGAATACCAACAATTTTACCATTTTCATCTTCAGCAGGAAGATGATAAAGATCAACCGCAGTACCTTGTAACCATATATATATCGGCTTCCAAAATACTTCCCCTTTAAGCAATTCAAGCACTTCCTTTAAGGATGAACCACCCAAGTTCTCCGGCAACCTAAAATAGCGAAAATCACTAGCAAACTCTTCACCATACTCATACAGTTCTTCAGGTGATAAAGACTCTTTATTAAGGTGACCTAATTCATCATCTTCATCAACCAAATTAGAATATATCTCAAGCATTTTGGGTTTAATTGCAAGCTCAAGATATGAGTCATAGATTAATAGCTCATCATCAAAACCTATTTCTTCAGCCTCTTTGAAGTCGAATGCTAAAACACATCCCTTGCTAATAGCTAGGTCAGATGCTTTACAGGGTGCATTACACAAAGTAACTTGATGCCAATGATCAAAGCCACATCTTTTAGCAATTACTTCTAACGCTTCTGTATGGGGAATATTCTGCTCTCGTTTGATTTCACGAGCCTTTTGCTTGAATTTTTCAATTTGGACTGATGTTACGATTCTTGGGATCATATGTTTCTCCTTTATGACGAAAACGGTACCCACTGCCGAGGTCGTAAAGAAAAACCATAGCGTAATGATTGGAAGTAAAAGTCGTCCTATTCGGGTTTGCTGATGTGGGTAGCAGGTTTCGACTAAAACCTGAATATGATTCTAACCCTAAGATTTAAAAACATCAATTGCCAGTTGGTGATTGGTGATCTTGATATAGAAACAATACTATTTAAATGATGAAGGATATGTGGAAGTTACAGCGATTACGGAAGCTTTAATTTCAGCCATAGAGGGTGTAAAACAAACTGTGTAAATGCCCGTTAGATATGGGGAGCTAGTTGCTCCTCAAATTCGATTATAAAGCGATTTAAGGCGGGTTTCCAATTCCTTATTGGCATAGTCCACTTTTTAGACGC
>NZ_JAHNZV010000235.1 GCF_022267535.1 Psychromonas antarctica | reverse complement strand
GTAACTACTCAGCAGGGGTAAATATATTTGGTAGCATATCATTTAACAATAGAGCAAGAGCTGTGGAACCACTGACACCCTGCTTTTTACAGCTCGATAAGTAACTTCTCAGGCCAAAAAACATCTCTGCACCATATTCACTTCTGAAGCAGCCTGATATCTTTTGCTGAACTTTTGCCATCCTCAAGTCGTTTTCGCCTTGATTATTTGTAAAGGGAACGTCTTTATCGATCACAAACCTCAGTACATCTCCTTCATAGTTTTGCAAACGTTCAAGCAAATTTCGGGATTTGGTTTTCTTCGGTCTGCCGCGTTTACCTTTAACTGGTATCGGCGGAGGACTTTCTTTTTCTCCTTCTTTTAAAATTGCTCGGTATTGATTAATGTAGTCGGCTTGTTCCTCTTTGCTGATAACACCATCTTCATCAAGTACTGATTGATTAAGGTTGACTAAAAATAAACGCATTGTTTCAGCCCACACCTGACCATCTTGTTCATTGGCCCTGATTAATTCGCGTAGATGATGTGCATTGCATAATGAGTGTCGGCAGTCATAACGATAATAAGGCTTCCAATGGTCATGACACATGACACCATTGAAATGAGGTAGGATGCCTATGTAATCCATTGCATCATGTCCCCGTTTTTCATGTGCAGCTAAGTAAGTCCACTTTAGTGATGAGGCGTTATGCAGCCACTGCCGTTTTCCATTGATATTAATGCCTGTTTCATCTGCATGCAGCACTTTCTCTTTCTGCAAATTCGCTTTAATTATGTCAAGTACATTCAGCTCTTCAAGCTTGCTGTAGGCACTATTAATGAAGTTGTAAAGACTGCCGCTACTCAGCGGAATATTTAACTGGTCAGTGAAATATTCGCGAATGCGATCATAAGGGAGCAATTGATATTGAGAAAGATATACAGCATGTGCTTTTAAACCATTGCCGTATTGAATGCGGCTGTTAACGCCATCAGGGAATGAGGCAATAAAGCGTTTTCCAAATTCATTTTCAAGTATTTGAGCCTGATATTCGGTTACAACTTTCTTAAATTCAATATCGACAACTTGTCGCGTTTCATAACCCACTTCTTTATAAAACCCTTGCGGCAAAAGAGTATGATCTACAGGCAATTTGTGTGTGATATCTGGATGAGTATCAAGTGCTAGCGTTGATCCTTTGTGGCCTTTTTGCCCACCGCTTTTATTCGAGCTATTATTTATTGTTTGTTTTTCTCGGTTTTGATCACTTGATGGTGGCTTACTACTATTGCGGCTGTTGAGTCCAAGGCGCTGACAGAGCAAATTAACGATAAGCAATAACAAGTCGAAAGTAGCGCGCATAGAAGCTGATAATGTTTTATCAGCTTCTATTTGTTGTTTTATCTTTTCAACACTGCTTTCAATATCGATACCGCTTACTTTCATTTTTATCTTTACGCCAAATAAGAAGAAGGTAGTTAGCGTAACGGTTAAAAACATTCAAGCAAGTCGATCTTTTTTGATCTTCGATAAATTATTAAAAGTGTGACTAAGGTGCTGAGTAGTTAC
>NZ_JAHNZV010000234.1 GCF_022267535.1 Psychromonas antarctica | reverse complement strand
AGCCAACCCAGAAAATTACCTGCCATGGAATTATCTAGAAAATAGTGAGTAACGGCTGACTTGCTTTCCAAAAAAGACTGAATTGGGCTAACCGCCCAAGTCAAACTATGCAGCCGTAAGCTCACCTTAGTTAAGGTGTCTGGTGATTGGTCAAAAAACTGGGTAATTCTACGCACCGCCCGCGAGTAGGCATCAATAGTGGCGGGTCGCATGCCTTGAAGTGTTAGGTTAGTCAAATGTTGTTGATATAAAAGGTTAAAGTGTTGTTGCTCTGAAGTGTTCATGGCTTATACTCCTATTATTCATCACCGAAGTGTGACGAGAATATAAGTATGAACGTTCTTGGACTTTTGTTTTTCTGCCGCTAGCGGCTTCGTTCAACAAGGCATTTAAACGGAACTAAAACAGTGGGTTACGTTCCGCTTCGCTACACATTATAACCCACAATTTTAGTCCGCTTAATGCGGCGTTAAATGTATATGAATATTCCTAATTTATTCGCAGCAATCACGTTAATGTTTATTGCGACAAGTGTTCAAGGTGAAAGTATGAGTGATGATTCTGATTGGAAGTTAAAGCTTCGTTATGGAAAAGAAACGACTCCATACAGCCATTTCACCGTTTTAGCTGAAGGCGTTTGTGGTGACATGAAAGAAGGCTTCTCTTGCCCCAAAGGTAATGCCATTATGGGAATGAAAGTGTGGGCTAATGACATTGACGAGCCTCCATATATGGTAAAAAGTATTGGAAACCAAATCGGCTTTGAAGTAACAGGTGAAATTCAAATATATTCTACTGAGCCAGAAGAGCCTCCTAGAGAAAACCCGCATGGATATGACATTCAATTCACTCCATTCGACTAGAAATACATTTAACAAGGCAATCAAATCGGACGCTTTACGGTTTGTCGCCTATTTTGCAAAAAACAAAAGCCGCAAAATCGTCGCCAAACCTAGCGCCGTTTATTGCTGGCGTTATATGGCCGTTAAGCTGTATCATTTAATTTTAAATTATTGGAGTAAACATGCAAGAATTTAGATTTCAAATACTCGAAGATGGAGATCAGTTAGATAGTTTCTCTGAGAGAAGAATGGTGATTAAGAAAAATAATGGCGATTATCATGTTTATAAAATCACTGGTTTCGCAGAAGGGAGGCCAGTCTTCGATAAAAACTTCAAAGTAATCATTGAAAAAGGTATCGGTAAAATTGAAGCGTATGATACTGAGTCGGAAATAACTGTCGAGCTTTAGGTGCTTAACTTATGAGTGAAGATGAAAAAAAAGAAAGAAAATGGGCTGCTAATATTGCATTTGTCGGTGACGAATCCAAGGTAAAAGCACTCATTAAATTTTTTAAAGAAGAAGAGGCCAAAGGTGGGATATCTGATTTCAGTAGAATAGATGGGCCACATGAAAAGCTTCAAGATCTACTAAAGGGTGAGCTTACGGCTGCATAGTTTGACTTGGGCGGTTAGCCCAATTCAGTCTTTTTTGGAAAGCAAGTCAGCCGTTACTCACTATTTTCTAGATAATTCCATGGCAGGTAATTTTCTGGGTTGGCTT
>NZ_JAHNZV010000233.1 GCF_022267535.1 Psychromonas antarctica | reverse complement strand
CTTGTTAACTAGACAAAGGATAATACAACAAGAGACATCGAATGAATTCTGCCACAAAGACCTTGAACTTACCATCATTAACCGCTGACTTACTTAGCCAAACAAACCTTAAAATTGATAACACATTTAGCTCGACATGGAAAAGTATTGGTTTTAACATCATGTTACGCCAAGCTAAGTTTTCTAAGCGCTCAGGTACGCCAGTAGGTGATATCACCTACCTCTTAATGCTCTGGGTTTGGCTTAAAGTAGACTCTGTAGCCATGTTTTCAAGGGATGCTTTATTAAGTTTTTCAGCGGCAAAAAAAGATGCGTTATATGACTTACTTAACCGTGAAGATTTAGATTGGCGAAAGCTACAATTATTGACCGCTAAAAAAGTCCTTAAGACAAATAGTAAAAACAAGCTTAGCGCCTTTGTTATTGATGACACCGTAAAAACAAGGCGTGGTAAGAGGATGCCGGGGGTATCGAGTCACTTTGACCACTTAACGGCTCGTTGTGTGATGGGGCAGCAAATAGTGACGCTAGGTGTCGCTAATGATGAGCAATTTGTTCCCGTTGATAATGAAATATTTATCAGTCAGGTTAAGGAGCAAGCGTTAGATTATCGGTTTGATGATGGTCGCAGTATTGCAGCGAAACGCTACCAGAAATCAAAACAACAAACTAAGCCAGAAATGGTGTGTGACATGATAGCGCGCGCTATTCGCGGCGGTATTCATGCCGATTACTTTTTAGCCGATGCATGGTTTGCGACGAAACACATTCTTAGCATGACCATTGAGCACTCGCTTGTTGCCATTGTCAGAATGAAAAAAAACAAGATGAAATACCGCTTAGTGGTTGATGGTGAGATCAAGTTACTCTGCGCGAAAGCGTTATATAAAGCGCACGTCAAAGGGTGCTGGCAAACGCTTAACCATGTGCCTTATCAAAGTAAGTCCATTGTTGTTGAATTGAACCTCGCCAGCTCGGATAAAGAGACAGCCCAATGGGTTAAGGTTAAATTACTGTTTGTTCGCTCAGTAAATGAGGAAAAACAACAGGCAAGCAAACACGACTGGGCACTATTCTTAACGACGGATAGTGAACTTGAAGATGAAAAAATACTTGAGGTGTATGCACTGCGTTGGGGAATTGAAGTTTATTTCAAAGAAGCAAAACAAAAGCTCGGTTTTTTAAAAGAGCAAAGCCGCCATTACAGTGCTTATATTGCTTCAATACACCTGACAGGGTTAAGGTTTTGCTTGCTGTTGTTTGCCAAACAAGAGCAAGGCTCGGCAAGACTTAGTGAGGTAAGAAATGGTTTTGAAGAAAGTTTAAGTTGTCTGAACTTTGCCAGTAAATTATGGGGATTATTCAAAGTATTAATTGCGGGTGCATTAAATGAAATGGTCAGTTTAACAACGGTTGAAAAAGGTGACGTATTAAACAAAATTGAACAGACGGTTGTCGATTTTTTTACGCAAGTCATGCAAATGGATAACTTTACTTTGCGGCAAGAAGCCCTAGAATGAGGGATGGTTCACTTTTATTGGCTAAAAATGAACCCCGAAACTTGAGT
>NZ_JAHNZV010000232.1 GCF_022267535.1 Psychromonas antarctica | reverse complement strand
ACTAGTACCTCGATTCATAAGTCCGTGTGATAATGTTCATAATTGGTTCAAGCCGACAAAGCCTTACCTTTATACGTCCATTTAAATGGTTTTGCTAAATTCTCGTTAAAATAATCAATAAAGCGCTCCATCTTATTTCTCAAGTCTTCCATACTGCAAAAATCACCACGATTAAGTAACTTTCTCGCTAAAATACCAAACCAAATCTCAACTTGATTTAACCACGAGCAATGCTTTGGCGTAAAAACAAATCGAATTTTATGTGTTTCATCCGTCAAAAATGCTTGTCGGGAGGCAATGTTTTTCAGAATGCCTGATTTTCCTTTTATCCCAAGCTCATCAGTAATACCGCAATGCTTAGCTATATACCGAACCAAAGATTCTGATTTATGAACATTCAATTGATCAGCCACAATCACCCACCCACTTTTAGGTGATAACGCCACCGTCTTTTTTATGTGCTCGAAAAAATCAATCTCTCCCCGTGTTTCCGCAATTCTGTATTGCATTATCTTGCCAGTGACAACATTAAAGCTGGGTGTCAAACTCAGTGTTCCATGACGTTTGTATTCAAACTCTCGCTTCTCTATCACGCCTTGTTTCATTGGCTTCGTTGGTGATATTCGCTCTAATGCCTGGATACCCGTTTTTTCATCTACGGACACGGTAATGACATCTTCTTTAGCTCGTTCAGTAGCTTGATGGTAAGTCTCACAAACGTTATTTACTTCCTTCTTAAAGGTCTCATCGTCTTCAATATTAGGATTGAGCCAGTAAGTTGAACAATGTGGTCTGATATCAGCTTGTTTAAGGAAGCGCCCGACAGTGCTTTTTGACATCCCCTTTGCTATTCCCTGTTGGTTCACTTCATCAGCTAGTTCGATGTATGTCCAGTGAGTTATTTCTCTGTTGCACTGTGTTGGCTCTTTTAACGCAACAGCCATTACACCACAGAACTGCTCGGCAGTGTAAGTTGCCGGAGCACCACTTCTGGGAGCATCAGAAAAAGCTTTGTATATAAGCGGCCAGCTTTCTTCAATACATGTTTTTTGAATTGGCCATTTAATAAAAAATTGTACGGCTCTGTCCCTCCATTTGGCCGCGAAACTGTCACTCACGTTTAACTCTCTTGCAACAGCTGCCATGTTAATATTCTTGTTCATTAATAACACCGTTTTCAATCGAGTCATAATGCCTGCGGGGATGGTATAGCACCGTGACATTGCTAAGATAGTAGTCTCTATCGTATTGGCATGTTGTTCTGGAAATAAAAGATTCATTTTGAGATCGATATAGTATATAAACTATGTTCAATTATATCTAATTTGCAAACCAAAGGAAAACCAGTGGGTTATAAAATAAAAATACAAAAAGTGCAGCGACCAACAAACAAGTCATTCTACGTCAATATGCCAGCGGCTATAGCGGAAGCGTTAAGTATTGAAAAAGGTGAAGAGTTTGAATGGACAATCGAAGACAAGAATACTTTAGTGTTAAAAAGAGTTATTCCGCTGAAAATTAACGCTCGGGAGAGTATTGATAAAATCCACACGGACTTATGATCTCTGGTACTAGT
>NZ_JAHNZV010000231.1 GCF_022267535.1 Psychromonas antarctica | reverse complement strand
AATGATTTTTGAGTACCTTTTACTTAAAAAAAGTGATCGGCATCGATGAGAATAGGTGATCGGGATAAATGAGAACAAGTGATCGGCTTACATGAGAATGGGTGATCGCGATGGGTGAGAATATGCAATGATGATATGATGCCGACGTCATCCATTTATGAGGTCAGTTTAACCAACATAACACAGGGGCAAATTTTTTCTCCTCCTGCAGTATTAGCACATACCCCAAAAATGCCACTTTGGACAGCCGGCGCATCCGCGAGTGTTGCTTTAGAGGCATTAGCTGAGGGTGGAGACACCAGCCAACTTTCGGCTTTACCTGGTATCGAAAAAAGTATTGCTAGCACAGGCCCTATTTTACCTGGCGAAACGATGAATTGGACGGTCGAATTATCAGAAATGGATGCACAAGCACTAAGTCTTGCGACAATGTTAATTAATACCAATGACGGTTTTACGGGCTTGACTGATATGGATTTAAGTAGTCTAGCAATGGGCGAAAGCTATCAAAAAATGTTAATTGTTTACGATGCGGGTACGGAAATGAATGATGAAATCGCCATGCCGGGATCCGGTGGAGAAGCTTTCAATACTAGCCGAATGGGTGATGTAGACAGAGTTTATGCTCATGCTGGTGTGCTCACGTCATTAGAGCTAAGTAGTTCAGTTTTACTGCCTGAACACAAATTTGATAATCCAGCAGGAAAATTAATTATCAAACGGGTGCAATAAAATAGTGATAAACCCGCTCTTATCTATATCAATGGATAAGAGCGTTTAAACTAATGCCTAAAAAAATACTATTAGTGGAAGATAATCCGGATATCGCCAATATAGTTTCAATCAATTTATCAATGCTTGATCATGTCGTTGAGGTTTTCCACGATGGCAGTGAAGCCTATAAACACCTTCATAAAGATTATGATCTCGCCATCTTTGATATTATGTTACCCGGCACCGATGGTCATAAATTATGTAAAAGACTACGTCATTTGCAACCCGATATTGCCATCATCATGCTCACTGCAAAATCATCTGAGCTTGATATCGTTAAAGGGCTGGAAAATGGGGCGGACGATTATTTAAGTAAACCTTTTTCTGTTCTCGAACTACAGGCTAGAGTGAAAGCACATCTACGCCGTTGTGATAACAAACAGCAAAAACAAGATTCATGTAAAACGGTTTTAGATTTTGATAGCCTCATTATTGATCCTAATTTATACCAAATAACACTGCTAGGTAACGTATTAGACAGTACAGCCAAAGAATTTGAGTTGTTATATTTCTTAGCACAACAACCCCACCGAGTATTTAGCCGAGAACAATTACTCAGTGACATTTGGGGTTATCAACATGAAGGTTCAGCACATACCGTCAATTCGACGGTCAATCGTTTACGCTCAAAATTAGAAAGTGATCCTGCCAATCCTATTTGGTTAAAAACCGTGTGGGGAGTCGGATATAAATTCTCACACTAATTACCATATAACTCATTAGATAACTGATGTTACGCACTTACGGCCAGCATCTGCTTCCAGGCTTTAAGTGCTTCTTTTTGAGCTTTTATATAAAGCTTTGTTTTCAATCCAAATGTGGTTAAGCCTTTTTTTACACTTAAC
>NZ_JAHNZV010000230.1 GCF_022267535.1 Psychromonas antarctica | reverse complement strand
ACTTTAACAGGATCAGTATGAAAGTAACCACCAAGGTCGACTTTTGCACCTTGTGCAGCGTTTAACTCATTAATAATAGTAGCTTCATTTTCAGATAAGGCTTTAGCCAGCGGTGCAAAAGTCGCCTCTAATGCTCTATCTTGAGTTTGCGCTGCAAGGGCTTCTGCCCAATACATAGCTAAGTAGAAGTGGCTACCACGGTTGTCCAGCTCATTCACCTTGCGGGAAGGTGATTTATCTTCTTTAAGGAACTTGCCATTAGCAATATGTAAAGTTTGTGCAAGAATAACCGCTTTTTCATTTCCGGTTTTAATGGCAATATCTTCAATAGACACAGCCAATGCCAAAAATTCACCAAGCGAATCCCAACGCAAATGCCCTTCTTCAATAAATTGCTGTACATGTTTAGGAGCCGAACCACCTGCACCCGTTTCAAATAAACCTCCACCCGCAAGCAAAGGCACAATTGATAACATTTTTGCGCTGGTACCAAGTTCTAAAATAGGGAATAGATCAGTTAAATAATCACGTAACACATTACCTGTGACTGAAATCGTATTTTTACCTGCAAGTACGCGTTTTAAAGTAAATTTAATCGCATCATTCGGTGACATGATCTGAATATCAAGCCCTGAAGTATCGTGTTCTTTAAGGTAACTATTTACTTTAACGATGATATTCGCATCATGAGCACGATTTTCGTCTAGCCAAAAAATAGCCGGTTGATTGGTTGCCTTGGCGCGACTAACAGCTAAACGTACCCAATCTCGAATAGGTGTATCTTTAGCCTGACACATACGCCAGATATCACCTTGCGCAACATTATGTGTCATCAGCGTATTACCCGCTTTATCGATCACATTAACTGTGCCCGCTTCAGGAATAATAAATGTTTTATCGTGTGAACCGTACTCTTCCGCCTTCTGTGCCATTAGGCCTACATTAGAAACATTGCCCATAGTCGCCGGATCAAATGCGCCATGTTGACGACAAAATGCGATTGTCTCTTGATATATACCCGCATAACAACGATCTGGAATCATCGCTTTAGTGTCTACTAGTTTGCCTTGTGCATCCCACATCATACCGCTTGAGCGGATCATTGCAGGCATAAACGCATCAACTATCACATCACTTGGTACGTGTAAGTTGGTAATACCTTTATCAGAATCAACCATCGCCAATGCAGGCCGTGTTGCATAAACAGCTTGAATATCGGCTTCTATTTGTGCTTTTTCTTCTGCTGGTAAGTTAGCTATTTTTGCGTAAACATCGCCTAGACCGTTACTTGCATCGACACCTAATTTTGCAAATAACTGCGCATATTTAGTAAACACATCTTTAAAGTAAACCGTAACCGCATGACCAAATATAACTGGATCAGATACTTTCATCATAGTCGCTTTAAGGTGTAGAGAGAGTAAAATATTATTCTCTTTCGCATCCTGCATTTGCGCTTCAAAGAAACTACGTAGGGGATCGCAACGCATGACTGATGCGTCAATTACTTCATCTTTTAACACTGGCGTTGAAGCTTTTAATGCATGACTAACACCCGCTTCATTAGTAAATTCAATTTTCACATCATCATCATGGCCTAATACAACCGATTGCTCGCTACCGTAAAAATCGCCTTCCAGCATATTAG
>NZ_JAHNZV010000023.1 GCF_022267535.1 Psychromonas antarctica | reverse complement strand
GTTCATAGGTCAGTTGTTTATATGTTTTCATTGTTGCATCTCTTGCCGGAGAAAAAGCGATTAGCATATATTCAGCTGACCGTTTTTTCTACCTATTCAAGTTATGCACTTATTATTTGAATCCAAGTTATCATCAAACGAACTCCCTGCCCGTTATGGCAGAGATTAAGGCGTGGGGCGAAACCCACTTAAGTGACGAGACCATTGAGGAAAACAGTGGTCTGGGTAAGGCTATCCGGTATTTTATTAAACACTATGCGGGGCTGAGCTGTTTTTGCAGCTTAGAGGGCGTGAAAATTGATAATAATAAAATCGAGGCGATGCTTAAAATCGTGGTGCGGGACAGAAAAAATGCCATGTTTCACAAAACCTTACTGGGCGCGACCATTGGCGATGTCATCACTTCAATGATAGCCACAGGCAGCGAGGCGGGGATCAATGTATTCAATTACTTTACAGTTCTACAGTGGGACAAAGAAAAAGTAAAAGCCAACCCAGAAAATTACCTGCCATGGAATTATCTAGAAAATAGTGAGTAACGGCTGACTTGCTTTCCAAAAAAGACTGAATTGGGCTAACCGCCCAAGTCAAACTATGCAGCCGTAAGCTCACTTTAAATTTACGTATGCTATCTGCATCAAGTGGTTTCGCATCCCATCGACGTTGATTTTTTGTAAAAAGAGCGAAGGCAGTTGCACCAATATCAGATGCATTTTTAGGTGCATTAAAGACTCCGCCTGAAGCGCTGACATGGGCGCCGATATATTTCATAGCTGATTCTCCAAAAGATGCATTAGCGCAGCTCTGTTGCAGCTGCAAGCGTATAAATAAAGTAAATGATTTTGTAACGCTTATCAAATGAAATCGCTGCAATAGGGGGAATAAAGTAGCAGCTTGCAGGTGTGAATCATGATCCAGCCAATGGAATATCGTTTAGTACTGCGTTTACATTTTTACTTTATCAGTGATTGGGTAACAAATAGATTGGAAGCACCTGATTGCGCGGTTGAACGAAATCGAGTCTTAATCTTTGTCTTCATCAGGTACGGTTTGTTTCTCGTCACTTTCATTCTGAGGGCTTGGAGCTTCTGCTTGATCTGGCTTTGTGATTATCTCAGCATCAGCATCAGCATCAGCCACAGTGGGTTTGGCTAACTCTTCTATAATTGTTATTTGCGCATCATACTCAGGTTTGCTTTCTGAAAAATGGGTTACCCCTTTTGCATCTTGCCAAGTGAAGATTTCGGCCGATGTAGAAACTGAAAATAAAAGTATTAACAATGTTAAAATATAGGGCATATTGATATCTCCGGATCACAGAAAATAAAAATGAAATGATGATAGTTTTGTTTTTTTTGAATAGCAATAGAATTTTAGGATAGTGAGGATGTGGTAAAGATGGCATGTAAATTCTGTGATGAAAACCGCTTTAAAGAAAAACTAGGGCGCTGTAAAACCTGTATCTGGCTTAATCTATTGTTGCTTGTGAGTAGTGCTATCGGTTGCTTTATTTATTATCAGTCAGCGCCTAGGGAAGTTGCAACAATCGCTTTACTATTGACTTTTATTGCCAGTGGATTTTTAATGCTGCTGCATGCAGGAGCTTATCTTTATTATCGATTTACAGGAGTAAAACATCCTACGCAAGATAGACACAGCCCAAAATAGCATTTTTCTGTGCGCCCGTGACCGCTTTAAGCGCAATAGGTCTTTTAAAGAGCCGCTGCTCTGCCAGCCAGGCAAAAGCCAACGCTTCAACAAACATAGGATCGATATCAAGGGCATTGCTATCGTTAATCTTATATAAAGGCATTAATACTTGTAAGCGTTTCATAAGTAATGGGTTTAATGCGCCTCCGCCACAGACAAAGACAGTACAAGGGGGGCTTTGCTGCTGAATTTGATCGCTAATGGTGATGGCGCTGAGCTCCAATAAAGTACGCTGAATATCAGCATCTGCGTATGCAGCTTCGCCGAGCTGGATTAGCTGTTGCTGCAGCCAAGCCAAGTTAAATTTTTCTCGGCCGGTGCTTTTGGGTGGCGGTTTTGCGAAATAGGGATCACTTAATAATTGCTTTAATAACGGTGAAATTATTTTACCCTGCTTGGCAAAGTTGGCCTCTTTATCGTAATGCTTATTGGCCACTTTATTGATCCACGCATCCATTAACATATTGCCAGGGCCGGTGTCATAGCCTATTACCTCTTTATCCGACTTCAATAGACTAATATTAGCAATTCCACCAATATTCAGGATCACGCGATTCTCACCTTTTTTGGCGAAGAGCGCTTGGTGAAATGCAGGTACTAAAGGTGCGCCTTGTCCACCATAGGCCATATCCATACGCCTAAAATCGGCAACACATGTGATGTTCGTTTTTGCGGCGATTAGATTGGCATCGCCAATTTGTTGGGTGAAAGGAAACTGGCTAATGGGACTGTGGAAAATTGTTTGTCCGTGGCTGCCTATCGCGGTGATTTGACTTGCCTGAATTTGGTTGAGTTCAAGGAGTTGATTTACTGCTGCGGCGCAGGCTAGGGCAAATTGATGATCAACTTCCCCCAATGTTTGCAGAGTGACCTGCTTATCTTGGCAAATTTTTAGCAGCGCTAAGCGTAACGATTCGGGTAACTCGGGGGCAAAACCAGCAATCTGTTTAAAACCCGCAGCACTACGTTGGGCGATCACGACATCAATGGCATCCAAACTGGTGCCTGACATAATGCCAATATAGTAGTTGCCTATTGCGGATGAAGGTAAGTTAGTCATTTAGATAACGCGGGAGAATTGTTGTTGACGTGCTTTATTGCGTAAATAAATATCAAAACACATGCAGATATTACGAATGAGTAAGTGTCCTTTGGGAGTAACTGTTATTTTTTCTGGTGTGATGAAAACCATCTGATCATCAATAAAACACTGTAATAACTTAATATCTTCAGAAAAGTAATCGTTAAAGGTTAAAGCAAACTGTTGCTCAATCTCTTTAATATCTAATGCAAAATTACAGATTAGTTTTTTGATCACTTCGCGGCGAATGAGATCATCTTGATTAAGACTTACCCCTCGCCACTGTGCATGGCCCAGTTCGTCAATTTGACTGTAATAAAGAGCTAATTTTTTTTGATTTTGTGAATAGGTGTGGCCAATCTGACTGATGGCTGATACGCCTAGACCTAAAAGGTCGGCATCTTGTTGCGTCGTATAGCCTTGGAAGTTTCGGTGTAAAATACCTTGGCGCTGTGCCTGTGCAAGCTCATCATCAGGTTTCGCAAAATGGTCCATACCGATAAACTGATAACCTGACTGGGTTAAAAATTCAATCGTATATTGTAACATGGCCAGTTTCTCAGCGGCTTTAGGCATATCATCTTCATTTATTTTACGCTGCGCCGCAAAAAGGGTCGGCATATGGGCGTAATTAAAAATCGACAAACGAGCGGGATCTAACGCCACTACTTTGCCTAAGGTATGAGCAAAACTTTCTTTTGTTTGCAGCGGCAAACCATAAATCATGTCTAAGTTAGTTGAGCGAAATCCTCGTGCTTTAGCACGCGTTAATAGCGCGCTAATAAAGGCTTCATCTTGCTCCCGATTGACCGCTTTTTGCACCGCTTTATTAAAGTCTTGTACACCCAAACTGAGGCGGTTAAACCCCTCTTTGGCAAGATGATCTATGGTGCTTAGTGCTATTTCGCGAGGATCCACTTCAATGCTTAACTCTGCATTATCTGTAAAATGAAAGTGTTGACGTAACATGCCCATTAAACGTGTTATTTGCTTGGGCAGTAGAAATGTTGGGGTGCCGCCCCCCCAGTGTAACTGGCTTACTTGACGAGCGCTAAAGTGGGGCGCTTGGCGTTTGATTTCACGTTCAAGGTAATCGAGGTATTTATCGGCTTTTTCCTGATGGCGTGTGATCACTTTATTACAGCCACAAAAATAACAAAGTTTATGACAAAATGGGATATGGATATACAGTGAAAGAGGCCGTGTCGGATAGGTTTTAGTCGCTTGGATCAGTGTCGGATAGTTAAAATTTTCATTAAATTCTAACGCAGTAGGATAAGAGGTATATCTTGGTCCGCTGTAATTATACTTTTCAATTAGCGCTTGATTCCAAACGGACTTTTCCATTGCTCTCTCTTCTTTTTTTGACGACGAATTTTAAACTGAAAAATTTTTCAGTTGTGAGGCTTCTTGGATAATGGCTTGTTCAAGTTCAGCTTCAAAAATATGCCGTTGTCTGTCGAGTTTTTTAAGCTCCTTTACAGCAACTTTCTTGCGCTGTTCATGCGTTGGCATCTCCTTCACTTTATCAAATAGTTCAGATAAAGCGGGATACTCATTTTGTATATCAATGGCTTGATCAAGTATTAGCGTTTCTAATAAGACACTTAGACGGATAGCTGCTTCGGAAACATTACATTGTTTTTGCGCTGTCGCGCAAGCGATCAAACGAATGCTTTGACAAATATCATCGTTTCGTTGCTGATTGTTTAATAGCGTTTGTGCTTTTTCCTGATCTTCTCTTTGCACAATCGCCGCTTTTTGCGTCTTTATTTTACTTATTAATATGCCCACGTAAAATGCTAAGCCGACAATAATGACAACCGCGATTGCGGCCATTAAAAAATAACTATTCATCTGTATCCTTGCTAGTGTCTGAATTCATCTAATGCGGAGCTGGCATCTTCAAATTGTTGCAGAAGATCTTCCTCTCCATCGTCATCTAGCCAACCCAATTCTTTCATCAGTTTTTGGTGACGCTTAGTCTGTTGATCTACCCAAGACTGATCTATTTTGGAAATTTTTTCGCCTGTATCGAGTTGCTCAAGAAGGTCATTAAGGCGTTCATCATTTTCGATCGAAGCCAGTTCTTTTTCAGGGGACAGTTTTTCCGGCGCTAGCTTTTTTGGCTCAGGGTTTTTTGCAGCTTTTACTATCGCTTTAGGCGCTTCGTTTGCTGCGCTTTTTGGTTGTTTCTGTTCTGGGACAAGTGGAATCGCTTTTTGGCTACCTAGACGTTTCTCATTTATCACCTGTTTGACATTGTGCTGCTGTGTCTGTTTTGACTCGTTGACATTGCGGGCACCCGCTTTATTGCCTTTTAGTTTACTTTTACGTTTGTTGCCACGAGCTTCTTTTGCCTGCGAAGATGATTCTTTGCGTTGGCCACTGAATTTGGGCTCTGAAGCATCGGAGGTGCGGGTTTTCTTGCTGCGAGACATAATTATTTACCTTTCATTTTTTAATCGGGAAGAGTGCATTTTACCGTGCAGTCAATATGCGCAGAATAGCAGATCTAATTGCGTTTAAACAGCGTATAAAAAAGGTGTGTATGGGTATTAAATGCTTTCTTAGTTGCCTACAAGACTTAGGCAAACTTAGACGTAAAAGAATCTTTTAAAAAAGGAAATCACTTACAAAGAGTTAAAGCAAAATAAGTTAAAAAATAAAGACTATTCACAAAGAGGAAAAAAAGAGCGCTTCGTTTAAAGAAGTAATAAATCAAAGACGTTCTCTTTTTATTCATTACCTCTTCTTTGTAAAACAAGGATAAAGTGCAGGGGGTTAATGCAATGCCGAAATATACTTTGAAAGGAGCTCAATATCTGCATCGGTTAGCTTACTGGCAATATCTGCCATCATACTGTTTTGGTCGTTATTGCGCGTTTTGTTACGAAAACTTTCTAGCTGCGTTTTTAGATAGGTGGGATGCTGGCTTGATACCTTAGGAAATTTAGCCAGTGCTAAGCCATTTCCTCGAGGGCCATGGCAAGCGGTACAGGCTGGAATCTGTCGTTGTAAATCCCCTCCCATATAAAGTTTTTGTCCAGCATCCGCTATTGCTGCATCGATTGTTTCAGGGGTGGTCGTTTGAGACTCATAATAAGCGCTAATATTGCGCATATCTTGCTCACTAAGGGAATATGCCATCCCTAGCATAATGGCATTATTGCGTTTACCACTTTTAAATTCTTGTAGCTGTTTTTCGAGGTAGCTTGCATGCTGACCAGCTAATTTAGGGTAAAGATTGGATGGGCTATTTCCGTCGGCGCCATGGCATGCTGCGCAAGCGATTGCAGTTGCCTTACCGGCCTCAATGTCAGCTTCTGCTTGTACTATGCCAGAGAAGCTCAGTATGCCAATTAATGTCATCAATAATTTATTCATAACTATCCATTTTTTTCTTAAAGTATGTACAATGAGCTCCAATAAAGCAGGTATAGTTTACACAAATTTAATAAATTAACAATTTTGCTACATGGGTAAAGCGAGGCATATCTTGGAATTTCCAAAAATACATTTTCAAAAAGCGCACTTTTTAATTAGTGCACCAGATATTCGTCATTTGGATAAGCACTTGCCTGCTGAAAGCGGGATTGAAATCGCCTTTGCTGGGCGTTCGAATGCAGGTAAGTCGAGCGCGTTAAACCGCTTAACGCGACAAAAAAACTTGGCCAGAACCAGTAAAACACCTGGGCGTACACAATTGATTAATGTCTTTGAAATTGAAGAGGGCAAAAGGTTAATTGATCTTCCTGGTTATGGGTTTGCTAAAGTGCCATTGGCAATGAAGCTTAAATGGCAGCGTTCGTTGGGTGAATATCTGCAGCAACGTGAATCACTCAAAGGATTGGTGGTACTGATGGATATTCGTCATCCCTTTAAAGATCTCGATCAGCAACTTATTTATTGGGCGATTGATGCTGATATTCCGGTGCTTGCGCTGTTAACCAAAGCGGATAAATTCAAGCAAGGTGCGCGCAAAGCAACACTGTTGCAAATGCGCGAAGAAGCACTGCGCTTTGAGGGGGATGTGCAAGTTGAGTTATTTTCTTCTTTAAAAGGTTTCGGTGTTGATATTTTAGAGAAAAAAATTGCTGATTGGTATGGGATGAGCGAGCCGGTCGAGGCACCCGTAGATGTCGAAGTGGAAGTCATAACTGAATAGATTGATTATCGCTAGTGAAAAAAAAGAACCTCGTAAGAGGTTTTTTTGTATGTAACCTCAGCTAGTAATAGCTGCGCGCTAGCGATTAGCTTATTCCGAGCTGAGGTTATGTATAAACTAGGAAAGCGCACTTGTCTGATAAGGAATTTTTATCCGGAAATGCGTGCCTTTTTCCCCCGCTAGGTATTCAATATCACCTTTGAGTAACTGTTTTACTATGTTGTAAACAATGTGGGTGCCTAAACCACTGCCACCCGAGCCACGTTTAGAAGTTACAAAGGGATCAAAAATACGTTCGGCAATATCAGCGCCAATGCCTTTACCTGTATCACGATAATCTATCTGTAAGTCACTCCCCACTTGTGTGATATCTATATAGATATCACACTTCCCTTGCCAGTTTTCAAAGCCATGAATAATAGAGTTCAGGAGCAGGTTAGAATAGATTTGCGCGAAACTCCCTGGAAAACTGTAGATAGAAAGATCCTCTGGGCAGCTGACGTGGACTTCACCGGGCACCTGCTTTAGTTTGTGTTTAAGAGAGGTAATCACTTGGTTAAGATTGTCCGCTAACTTAAAGGAGTAGCAGGCCTCACTTGATTGATCAACGGCAACCTGCTTGAAGCTACTGACCAGATTGGCGGCGCGATTGAGGCTGTTATTTAATAAGCGTCCTGATTCTGATATGCGTTCGATTAACTTTTCCACATAACTGCGCGTTAAGCTGTTTTCGCGCATTTTTATTGTTAACGTGTCTATCTCTTCTTGTAAGAATGACGCGGCTGTCACGCTGATTCCGATCGGAGTATTTATCTCATGCGCAACCCCTGCGACTAAGCTGCCTAGTGATGCCATTTTTTCCGATTCAACGAGGGTCAATTGGGTGCGTTTTAACTGCTCTAAGGTTTCAGTTATCTGTTTGTTACTTTCTGTTAAAGCTGCTGTTCGGGTATTTACCTTATCTTCAAGTTGATCATTGAGTTTTTTGACTTCTAGCTCTACCTGTTTCTGGGGGGTAATATCATGGCCAAAACCGATTAAATATTTAATATTCATGCCCTCATAAAAAGCGGAGAAGGTCCAAAGTAGGGTATTTACACTGCCCATTTGATCATTCATATTAATTTCAATGCCGTGAATGGCTTCGTTGTGCTCAAATTTGGCGCGCATTATCTCTTTTTTATCATCGAGCACAAAAATATCTAACCATTCTTTTTTGTACAGCTCTTCTTGGCTATAACCTGTTAATATAACGGCCGCGGGGTTAATGGTTGTTATTTTTAAGTCTGCATCTAGACAGCAGATCACGGTGCTAGATGAATTTATAACAGTGGCTGAGAAATCGCGTTCCTGCTGCAACGCTTCGATAGCAATTTTCTTATCTGTGAGTTCGGCAACGATTCTTTTTTGCATTTTATTAAGCAAATAAACAAGTTCATCGAGTTCATCACCGTGAGATTCGGATTTTCGGCCGTCTAATATGAGATTTTTATTGTGTGTGTTGAGCTTAATATTACGTGTATAGAATGCAATTTTATTGATATGGCGGATCACCATATAATAGATGATTAATAAAATACAGATTGAAACGAGCATGGTTTTGATGGTTTGACTAACCAAAATAAGGACTGATTTAGCAATTAAGTGATTATAAACCTCATCCAGTGAAGCCGCCACAAAAAGGGTACCGACAATCTCTTCTTGATAAACCAGATTGAATTTTCTGCTGATATCAAATTTGTCTTTTAAAGTTCCCTGCTCAATTAAAGGGACTTCCGTACTGCCTAACACTTCATGGACACGGACATACTGCATATCCGAGAGCTTCATAATACCTTCTATCTGGATTTGAATTTGTTCTTCATCTAGATTCCAAAGGCTCGCGGCCATCGGCTGTAAAAAGCTGGACTCGATTTGGTTAATACTGGCTTCTATTTTGCCTACATCTTGTCGGTAGTCCCAGGTTAATTGCACTAGAGTGATGATGATGGCCAGCGCAGTGCTGCACAGTAGGATATAGGCAAGTAATCGCTTTGAAAGCGTATGTTTCATTTTTAAGGGGGTAAAGATGGATAAGATATTTTCTAAGTTCATTCTGTCCAAATCCGAGTCATGGCATCGCGAGAACAAGTAGTTTGCCATAAGGAAACACTTCTCCCTACTCTTCTGCTCACAAAATGCTATCAAACACTAATAAATTGTGCATAAAAATAGGCTTGATTTTTTTGTGAATGCCCATATCTCATACAACAGACACTTTCCCTTTATTTAGAAGGCTGCTATGCAAAAAACTGAAAAATTAGGTATCAAGCAAACAGAGGGGTTGCCTTTATTTAGTCAAATCACTCCTGAACAGATAATTCCCGCAGTACAACAAGCTATTACTGAGAATAAAAACTTAATAGCAAAAAAATTAGCGACCCTGACGCATTTTACTTGGGACAACTTTGTCAATGTGTTGGATGAGGCAGATGACCATTTAGGCAAGTTATGGTCGCCTATTTCTCATATGAATGCCGTTGTCAGTAATGACTCACTGCGCCAGGCACATGATGCTTGCCTGCCACTGTTTTCTGAATATGGCACCTTTGTGGGTCAGCATCAGGGACTTTATAAAGCTTATTTAAGCATTGCCAATAGCAACCAGTTTGGCGACTTAAAGGTTGAGCAGCAAAAGGTTATTAATGATGCAATACGTGATTTTAAATTAGCGGGCATTGCGTTATCGGACGATAAAAAACAACGTTATGGTGAAATTAAGCAGCAGCTTGCACAGTTGCAGTCACAATTTAGTAATAATGTGATGGATGCGACCTTAGCATGGAGCAAGTTAATTACCGATGTCAATGTACTCGAGGGCTTGCCGGAAAGCGCCTTGGCTGCAGCGGCGCAAGCGGCGACAGAGAAACAGCAACAAGGTTATTTGTTAACATTAGACTTTCCAAGCTATATGCCAGTGATTACCTATGCAAATAATCGCGAATTACGTAAAGAGGTTTATCAAGCATTTGTAACGCGTGCTTCTGATCAGGGACCTAATGCGGGGGAATTTGATAACACTGAAATTATCGAGCAGATCTTAGCGCTGCGACATGAATTAGCACTGTTATTAGATTTCTCTGATTATGGACAATATAGTCTGGCCACTAAAATGGCTGAAACACCTGAGCAAGTGCTTTCATTTTTAACTGAGCTGGCTGACAAATCTTACCCACAAGCAATTGTCGAGCGCGATCAGATTCTCGCTTTCGCTAAAGAAAAGGATAACCTTGAACAACTAGAAGCCTGGGATTTAAGTTACTACTCGGAATTATTAAAGCAACATCGTTATGCCATTTCCGATGAAGTACTTCGTCCTTACTTCCCAGAAAACAAAGTGGTCAACGGTTTGTTTGCTGTGGTTAATCGTTTATTTGGGTTAACCATTAAAGAAGTGTTTGAGTTTGATAGCTGGCATGCGGATGTGCGTTTTTTTGATATTTACGATCAACAGGACACGCATATTGGCAGTTTTTATTTAGATTTATATGCGCGCGAATTTAAACGTGGCGGAGCATGGATGAATGATTGCCGTGTTCGCCGTCGTTTGGTTAACGATGCATTACAGTTGCCGGTGGCATATCTCACCTGTAATTTTACCCGTCCTCTTGCGGATAAAGCGGCGATGTTTAGCCATAATGAAGTGATCACCTTATTCCATGAGTTTGGTCACGGCCTTCATCATATGCTTAGTAAGATTGAGTCTGCAGGTGTTTCTGGTATCAATGGTGTGCCTTGGGATGCTGTTGAGCTACCCAGCCAGTTTTTAGAAAATTGGTGTTGGCAGCCGCAAGCCTTAGCATTAATTTCTGGGCATGTTGAAACCGGCGAAACCTTACCGCAAGAGTTGCTTGATAAAATGCTTGCCAGTAAAAACTACAACAGTGCACTAATGATGTTACGGCAATTAGAATTTTCGCTGTTTGATTTTGTTTTACATCATCAATATGTACCCGAGGAAGGTTCACAGGTCGAGCACGTGCTGAGTCAAATTCGCGAGAAATTGGCGGTCATAATTCCCCCTAAATTTAATCGTTTCCAGCACAGCTTCAGCCATATCTTTGCTGGTGGTTATGCAGCAGGTTATTACAGCTACAAGTGGGCGGAAGTTTTATCGGCAGATGCCTTTTCTCGTTTTGAAGAACTGGGCATTTTTAATGAGGAAACAGGGCGATCGTTTATGCAGGCTATTTTAGAAAAAGGCGGTAGCGAAGAGCCCATGGTGCTGTTTAAGAACTTTATGGGACGAGAGCCAAATATAGCGGCTTTACTTCGCCATTCAGGGATAAAATAGCGACTCACTACGAGTGGCTTGCTTCGCAGCTCGCCACTCGTAGCCTGTTTGTTACCATTCAATCCCTGCTTGTGCTTTTACACCCGCTTTAAAGGCATGTTTTTCATCTAGAATCAGGCTGTAAGTATCGACAGCATCAATTAGCTCTTGTGTAGGACCTCGTCCAGTTAAAACTACATTCATTTTTTCTGGGCGATTTTTTAACGCCTTGAGAGTCGGTTCAAGCTGCAAATATTGAAACTTAAACATATAAGTGACCTCATCGAGGATCACCAATTGATACTGATCATCTGCTAATAACTGCTCTGCTTTTGCCCATGCTTTTTGGGCGCTGGCAATGTCTTGCTCTTTATCTTGTGTTTCCCAAGTAAAACCATCACCCATTGCAAACCAATCAACATTCTCATGGGCAGTAAAAAATAACTCTTCGCCTGTGGACATGGATCCTTTCAAAAATTGTACAACAGCTACTTTATGACCGTGACCAAGGGATCTTGCTAGCATCCCAAATGCTGAACTGCTTTTCCCTTTACCGGGGCCCGCAAGTAAAATGGTCACGCCACGCTCCTGATCCGCGGCCGCAATTTTTTGATCTTGTTTTTCTTTGATCGCTTGCATTCTTTTTAAGTGTTTTGCATCGCTCATCTGTCTTAATCCTATTTTAAAATATAAAAATCCGACTTAAAGAGGCGGCTTAATTTATTAATTTATTGGCTGGTTTACAGCGAGTCAAAATGATGTAACCAATAATGCCAGAAATGACAGAAGCTATTAGCACCGCTACTTTGGCAATAATCTGAAACTCTTCCTCTTTAAAAGCAAGATCGGTAATAAATAGTGACATAGTAAATCCCATTCCGGCTAAGAAACCAGCACCAATAACATGTGACCAGGTAACGCCACTGGGTAACTGTCCCAAATTTAACAGAGTGAGTAGTTTAGTGAAGAGGAAAATACCGAGCGGTTTACCAATAATAAGACCCGCTGCAATACCCAATACAATCGGGTTGGTGAGCTCTGCAAGCATGCTGTCATCAATCATAATACCGGCATTGCCAAGGGCGAAAAAAGGGACAATAAAAAGTGTCGCAAGTGGGTGTAATGCTTCTTCTTTAAGCTGTAGCGGATTGGCTGCCTGAAAACTTATCATTTTTATTTTTTTCAGTGCCTTAATAGCATGTCTAGATAATACATCCTCTTTACAATGGCGCTCAGTCTCTAACTCATTTAGCAATCCCTTGGCTTGGTCGAGGTAATCGGCCATTGATATTTCTCGGCGCGAGGGAATAGTGAAGGCCACCGCAACACCGGCAATAGTGGCGTGTACGCCAGATGCTAAGAAACTTACCCAGACACTAGTTAGACCGATGGTGTAGTAAAATAGCGGGCTACGTACGCCAAGACGGTTAGCGATGCCTAAAATAGCTAAACCGGCTAAACCAAACAGTAACTCATTAACGAAAATTTGATCCGTGTAAAAAAGAGCAATCACAATGACCGCCATCAAGTCATCTCCGATGGCCAGCGCAGATAAAAAGATCTTTAAAGATAACGGTACTCGGCTGCCGACGATCGCTAATACGCCTAATGCAAAAGCGATATCAGTGGCCATGGGAATACCCCAACCATTGGCAGAAGGAAGTCCTGTATTGATTAGATAATAGATACCCGCTGGAAAAACAACTCCACCTAAGGCAGCAAAGAGAGGCAAAGCTGCTTTTTGAAAGCTAGAAAGTTCACCATCTAATAATTCTCGTTTAATCTCTAAGCCAATAAAAAAGAAGAAGATTGCCATTAAAAATTCGTTAGCAATTTTATGGAAATTGATCGCATGTGCTTTATCACCTAGGCCGGTTGACATATCCCATAATGTTTCGTGCCAAAAGTGGTGGTAATGTAGGGGAGCGAGGTTTGCCCAAAGCAGTGCGCTAGTGGTGGCGATAACCAGCAACAAACCGCCAGTGATTGGGCTATGTAACCACTGCCATTTCTGTGAACTCATTGATACTCCTAAAGATAAAAATCATAAATATGTTTGAGCCTAACTTTTTTGGCTCGAAAGAATACGCGAAACAGGGTGTGTAACTTATTTGCTTGTTGTAATCTACAATGTTTTAGAACAATAAAGAAGTAAAATATCGACATTTTAAGTCAATGGGGCCGCTTGTGTTTTAGGTTAGATTATCGTTAAATGATTGCCACTGGCATTGCCAGATGATGTAGTTGAACTTGGAAGAGCAATGAAAAAATTATTAATTAGCCTGTTTGTTGTCATTACTATTTTGTTATTCAGTACCTACTTTATGGGTGAAATGGTAAAAAACGAAACGCAAAAAATGTTTGTTAAAAGCGTACCGCAAGGCGTGACAAGTAAACTTATCCGCTATGATAAAGGATTTTTACGGGCGACGGCGGTAAGTGAAGTGAGGCTCGCCATTGAGGGGGAGGCTCCTCTTGTGTTTGATATCACCAGTTCAATACAACACTATCCCTACAAAGCCGTGATTGACAATCAAATCAAGTTGCGCGATCCGTTGCTGACTCAAAAAGTGGAAACTTATTTTGCCAGTAAAGATTGGTTAACTTCTATTGAAGAGGTTAATTTATGCGGTCAATTAACGGGGCAACTAACACTCATGGCGGGGAGCTCTAGTTATGGGGATGGGCAGTTTGCAACGAAAGCAGTAACCTTAGATTATCAGATGGATCTGCATCATTACACTGGTGCTGCTAGGTTAGACTGGGGGGGATTGCAGATCCTCACAAGTGAGGACGATTTTTCAGTTGAATCACTGCACATAAAGTCTAATTTCAACCTATTATCCGCACACAGTGAATATGACTATTTTGTTGATATTGCAAAGGTAGCGATTCTGCAAGCGGATTTTCAATCACGATTAGCTGGGATTGAACTATTGGGAAGTAGTCGTACAGGGGAGCAAGTTGATACCATTGATACCTCTACCGAATGGCGAATAGCACGTTATGAAATTGATCAAGATAGCAAAAAACTGTTTACCAACAATCACATTAAGCTTGATATAAAAGGTCTGTATTCTCCAGCGCTTAATCTTTTAAGAGGAGCGGCAGAAGATCATCAACAAGTCCAAAGTGCGTTTGCCGCCTTGCTGGATCACGGCGGCCAGCTAACCTTGTCAAAATTAAATTCGCAAACCCCTTGGGGAAAGGTCACTGGGCATTTGGCAGTAACAGTACAACCAGGCGCGGTGTTTTCTGATATTACGCTTAATCCGTTTATGTTATTGGACTATATAAGCGGGGATGCGCAGCTCCTATTGCCAGAAGCGTTGCTGCAACAGCCGAACCTGTCAGAGTCACTGCAGCTTGGACTGAATACGGGGTTCTTAATCAGAGAAGCGACAAATCTTAGCTTTGAAACACAATTTGAACAAGGAGAGTTAACGGTTAATGGCAAGGTGATACCGTTGTAGTCATTTTTACAAGAAAGGGCTGTTAGGCTCTTTCTTGATATCTATTTTAAAGCGAACAACTAACCTAAAAATGGATTGCTGGCTTTCTCTTTGCCGATGGTGGTGGTTGGCCCATGACCCGGATAAACAACTGTTTCGGTGGGTAACGTTAATAATTTTGTCTTAATACCGTTAATAAGTTGCATCTGATTGCCACGTGGAAAATCAAAGCGGCCAATGCCACCATTAAAGAGAATGTCACCGACAATTACTTGCTTACTTTGTTCGTCAAATAAGGCGATATGTCCAGGGGTATGGCCTGGGATATGCAATACTTTCAGTTTGATATTACCCACTTCTACAATCTCATCTTCTTGCAACCACTTATCGGGGGCAAAACTTTTGGTCGTTGGGAAACCAAAGCGTTGGCTTTGAGCCTCTAACTGCTCAAGCCAGAATAGATCCTCTTTCTGCGGACCGATAACGGGGACATCAAGCATTTTCGCAATCAGTTCTGTGGCACCGACATGATCTAAATGGCCATGGGTTAAGATAATTTTATCCACATTAACAGCCTGCTCTTGCACGACTTTTAAAATTTTCACGTGATCCCCGCCAGGATCGACTATCGCCGCAGTCTGAGTCTCTTCGCAAATCACTAAACTGCAGTTCTGTTCGTAGGGTGTAACCGGAATAACAATAACTTTCATAATAAATCACTCTAAAAAAAATTTACTCATCAGCCGTTAGCTGATAGACGATAACCTTGCTACACCTGATCAATATTTAGGCGATCTTTCTTCTGCTCTGCGACCGCTTGTGCTAAGTGAATATGGTTCATTACATGTACCATCGCCTTTGCAGATGATTCAATAATATCCGTTGATAGCCCTAAACCATGGAATCTTTGCCCTTTATAGGTGGCCACAATATCCACCTGACCCAGTGCATCCTTACCTTCACCTTTGGCGCTGATATGGTAATTATCCATATTGATATCTAAACCAGTAATACGCATTAAACATTGGTAAGCGGCATCGATTGGGCCATTACCTGTTGCGGCTTCCACAATTTTTGGTTGATCACCAATGGTCATGGTGACGGTAGCGGTGGCCACTAATCCCGATCCAGACAAGACACTAATATTTTCCAGTTTATAATATTCTGGTTGATCATTCACTTTGCTAAAGAACAGTAGTGCTTCTAAATCGTAATCAAAAACTTGACCTTTTTTATCGGCCAAGGCTAAAAAGCTAGTGTATAAGGCTTCAATATCATAATCGCTATCACGGTAGCCCAATGCTTGCATTCGATGCTGGATAACATGGCGACCCGAGCGAGAGGTTAGATTTAATTTATTAGTAAGTAGGCCAACACTTTCAGGGGTAATGATCTCATAGGTATTTTGTGCTTTTAAAACACCGTCTTGATGAATACCCGATGAATGAGAGAACGCATTGGCGCCGACAATTGCTTTATTGGCTTGAATGGGCATATTACAAAGCTGACTCACCAGTTGGCTAGTGCGCGATATTTCAACAGGTCTGATGTTCGTTGCCAAACCCATTCTTTGTTTACGAGTATGTAAAATCATCACCACTTCTTCAAGTGAACAGTTGCCTGCTCGTTCGCCAATACCATTCACAGTACATTCAATTTGACGTGCGCCGTTTTCCACTGCTGTAATTGAGTTTGCTACCGACATTCCTAAATCATCGTGGCAGTGCACTGAGATGATCGCCTGATCAATATTCGGCACACGTTTAAATAGCGTTTGGATAATGCCGCCAAATTCACTTGGTAAGGTATAACCGACGGTATCGGGGATGTTGATAGTGGTTGCACCCGCTTTAATCGCCTCTTCCACCATACGGCATAAATTATCAATCGGAGTACGGCCCGCATCTTCACATGAGAATTCAACATCATCGGTAAAATTACGCGCATATTTAACCGCGTTGACACCCATTTCCAATACCGCATCAAAACTGCGTTTTAATTTGCTTTCAACATGGATAGTGGACGTTGAAATAAAGGTATGAATACGGAATGCCTCAGCTACTTTTAACGCTTGCGCTGCGGCATCAATATCTTTCGGCAGTGCGCGGGCGAGAGCACAAACTCGGCTATCTTTTATTTCTTTGGCAATGGTTTGTACGGATTCAAAATCACCGGGCGAGGAAATAGGAAAACCGACTTCCATCACATCAACACCTAAACGCTGAAGGGCAAATGCTATTTGTAATTTTTCTTTTACGGTTAGACTTGCGCGTAATGCTTGTTCGCCATCGCGTAATGTGGTGTCAAAAATAATAACTTGATCGGACATAAGCAATCCCTCTTTTTTGTTGTTAGGTCATTTACCGGCACGTATGAAAATAGCAGGTATAAAAAAACCCGCGCATGGCACGGGTTTTTGGAGTATTAACTGATCTTATTCAGACACCCGCCACCCGTATGCAGTTAGCATAAGCAGTAAAGTTGGCAGGAGTGGGAAAAAAAAATTCATCAATTAATCTCTACAATTCAATTTGTGACTTAATAATTACCGTTTTTTAGTAAATGCGTCAAGTTGTTATTAATAATAAAGTACGAAAAATACCCATGGGTTTAATTTTGGGGGAGAACACCGTACTATTAAATAAAATGAAAAACAGTCAAAAGGAGAGTGTAATGTCAGATTATAAAAAACCTTCGCTAGATGAATTACGTGCAAAATTAGATAAGACACAATTCAAGGTGACGCAAGAAGAAGGGACCGAACCTGCTTTTAATAACGCTTACTGGGATAATAATGGCGTGGGTATTTATGTGGATATTGTCTCTGGTGAAGCACTTTTTAGCTCCTTAGATAAGTTCGATGCGCATTGTGGTTGGCCGAGTTTTAGCAAGCCGCTGGATAATGGGGTGGTAACAGAAAAAGAAGATAATAAGCTGTTCTCATCACGCACGGAAGTACGTAGTCAACTTGCTGACTCCCATTTAGGTCACGTGTTTAACGACGGTCCTGCACCTACTGGGCTGCGTTATTGTATGAACTCCGCTGCGCTGCGTTTTATTGCCCTTGAACAGATGGCTGAGTTGGGTTACCAGGACTTATTAGCACTCTTTGACGAATAAACCATTAACAGTAAATTTTGCTTGGGAGTATAGATAAGAAAGCGTTTGGCGATAACCTCGGGTACTTTATCAATACTCACTATTTGAAACCCCAGCCGTTGATAGAAAAGAGTAAGGTGGGCGTAGGGAAAGCAATAGACCGGTTGCGGATACACTAAAAGGATCTTTTTAATCAATAATGAGGTATAACCTTTACCTGCGTAGATGGGATCACAAGCAACGCCGGTGAGTAAAAAGTGATCGCCAAGTGGCTTTAATTTAGCGCTGCAGATAATGCCCTTATCTTTAAGGATAAAGGCTATCTCATCGCGATGGGCCCCCCCCTTTTTATAAACCTGTTTATAAAACTGATTCAAGTAAGGGTATTTAATCTTCTCTAGTGCAATAAATTGTAACGCATCATCTTGCAAAAAATTTGCCCTATTCTTTTTTGTTTCACCTTAGGGATAAGGTAAACTTATTTTTCTATCCACACAGGCCATTATGATGATTGAAACTAATAGCTCGCTCAAGGCATTTAATACTTTTTCTATTGATGCGAAAACTAAAACCCTATTTCATTTTAAAAATATGACACAGTTATCAGAGTTATTGACGGTGGTAAAAGCGGTTCGCTCCGAAAACCGCCCTGTGCTCATTTTAGGGGCTGGCAGCAATATTTTATTCTGTGAAGATTTTTCCGGTCTGGTTATTAGAGTTGAACTGACCGGTGTTGATATCATTGCCTCAGAAAACAGTTATCTATTACAAGTGGCGGCTGGCGAAAATTGGCATCAGTTGGTCACTCACTGTATTGATAACGGCATTGATGGATTGGAGAATTTGGCCTTGATTCCCGGTGTGGTGGGGGCTGCGCCAATCCAAAACATAGGCGCCTATGGCAGTGAATTTAAAGACTTTTGTGAATCGGTCGACTATATTGATTTGCAGACTGGTGAATGTCTCAATTTAAGCGCGGCACAATGTTTATTTGCCTATCGAGACAGCATCTTTAAAAGTAAGACAATGGAAAATGCCTTAATTACCAAAGTGACCTTGAAATTACCCAGAAAATGGCAAGCCAATAGCCGTTATGCATTATCAAAAAGCGCTGAATCAGGACTGGAAATAACGGCGCAGACAATTTACGACGCTATTTGCCAAACACGGAATGATAAATTACCTGATCCAGAGCAGTATGGGAATGCAGGCAGTTTTTTTAAAAACCCCGTTGTTAATCAAAAGAAAGCTGCTCAGTTACTGAAAGCATACCCCAAAATGCCTCATTATCCGCAAGCCGATGGCCAAGTTAAACTCGCTGCAGGCTGGCTGATCGAGCAAGCAAATTTAAAAGGGAAAACCATTGGCGGCGCTGCTGTACATCAACAGCAAGCACTGGTGCTTATCAATCAGAATAATGCCTCGGCAGCAGATATTTTTCAGTTAGCGGAGTTCGTACGTATTACAGTCAAAGATAAATTCAAGGTCAGTTTAGAGCCGGAAGTACGTTTTATCGGTTGTCAGGGTGAAACTAACTTAACAGAGGTGCTTAACGATGTCAGAGCTTAATGAGCAAGGTAATATCCTGCTCACTTTATTAGCCGATGGTGAATTTCATTCTGGTGAAAAGATTGGCGAGTTACTGGGAGTGTCGCGTACGTCAGTAAATAACTATATAAAAGCCTTACAAGAGATTGGGTTAGATATCTATAAAGTAACTGGTAGAGGATATTGCAGTGCTGCACCCATTACACTTTTAGATAAAGATAAAATTGAGCAACTCAGTAACAGTCGTACTGTTCATGTCGAGCAGATTGTTGATTCAACCAATCAATGGTTATTAGACCGCATTGCAAATTTAAAAAACGGACAAAGCTGTATCAGCGAATATCAGTTATCGGGTAGAGGTCGTCGCGGACGCAGTTGGGTTTCCCCTTTTGCTTCACACCTGTATTTCTCCTTTTATTGGCGCTTTGATTCTGGCATCGATAAAGTCGCTGGCCTGAGTTTGTTGGTGGGTATCGCCACGGTCAACGCACTTGAAAAAATAGGTGTGCAGGGGGTATCACTTAAATGGCCGAATGATCTTTATTATCAAGGTAAAAAATTAGCCGGCATTTTAATTGAACTCAATGCTCAGGCGACGGAAGCCTGTCATAGCGTTATTGGTATCGGTATAAACGTGAGAATGCCCGCACAGCAGGCTAAGTTAATCGATCAACCTTGGACTGATTTGACCACGTTAAGCTCGCAACCGATTGACCGAAATCTATTAAGTGCTACTTTAATTAATGAATTAACGACACTGTTAATCGAATATGAGCAAAGCGGATTAGGGCCACATCTGCAACGCTGGTTTGCATTGGACTATTTTTTCAATAAAGAGGTTAAGTTATTAATTGCAGATCGGGTAAAAACAGGGATTTGCCGAGGGATCAACGAAACGGGTGCGCTGTTATTAGAATGTGATGGTGTGATTGAGCCCTATATAGGTGGAGAAATATCACTACGCTTAGCCGATTGAGAGTAAAGGGCGTGGATTTGTTCCACTTGTTTCGACTGTTTAGCTGGAATCCACCGAGTAAAATCAGCAGGATAAATCCAGTGCCCTTAAAGATGATATGACTGATGAGGCTGAGTTTATCCATTTTCCACACTGAACTGCCATTTGATTAGCTGTGGAGAATAAAAAACCGCCAAGTTGTTTTGTTTTTGAGCAAACAGGTGATAAATAGATATTTATTACCAATAAAGGCTTGCAAGGTTCGGTCAACTTCTCTATCATTCGCAGCACTTAGACGGAGCCGACTTAGCTCAGTCGGTAGAGCAACTGACTTGTAATCAGTAGGTCACCAGTTCGATTCCGGTAGTCGGCACCATTTAAGTGTAGGAGGGGTTCCCGAGTGGCCAAAGGGAGCAGATTGTAAATCTGCCGCGTAAGCTTCGGTGGTTCGAATCCACCTCCCTCCACCATTTTTTACTTGCAATGCCACATTGTAAGTACGCGGGCATCGTATAATGGCTATTACTCCAGCCTTCCAAGCTGATAATGCGGGTTCGATTCCCGCTGCCCGCTCCAATTTTTCTTCTTTAAGAAGAACACTAAAATCAACCTCTTATGGTTGATTTTTGCGTTTCAGCTTCCCTGAAAAATTAATTCAAAATTACATCGGTGACCAAACGGTGACCAGATGGTGTCCAAACTGTTTTTGCTATATAAAAAATGGTGCCTGCTTTAAAGCACCACATATTTTAATCTTCTATTTTTTCTTCATTACTTTTCTTCGTAAGCTCATAAAGATCCCCAACCTCTATTTTTAAATATTCACATAAAGTTTCCACTACATTTAATTCAACTCTCGTTGCCGTTTCATTAAATATGCGTCTAATTGTGCCTGGGTTTATTCCTGTATCTCTCGATACATCGCTCATTTTCAAGCGTTTCTCACCCATTATTTTTGATAAATGGCATTTTAGCAAAGTCTTCTCCAGAAATTAAAAGTCTCCTGCAGACGTTAAAAGGTTGTAAACGTCTTTTTTTGTGCTATATTTGTTCTGCAGCAGACTTTTAGAGTCTGTAACATACAAATTAAACTATTAGGAGATTGTACAATGGATATTACATATATGACAACTTCAGAATTATCAGATCGTATTAAATACGATCCACGAACAATTCGTGAACAATTAAAAGATTCAGTGTTATTTGAAGGAGTGCATTATATCCGACCATTTGGAGGAAGAAAAATTTTATACCTTTGGGAAAGGATAGAAGAAGAGATGCTAAATGGTGTTTCATTAAATACATTAACAGTGGGGATGTAAATTATGGGAGCTATCAGCATTAGAAATAATAAATTAGTTCTTGGCTTTCGTTTTAATAATGTACGTTGCAGAGAGCAAACGCAGTTATCCAGTACACCAATAAATCGTAAGCGCATGGAAAAGCTATTAAAAGTAATTGAAGCTGAAATATTAACTAAAAACTTTGATTATTCTAAATATTTTCCCGAAAGTAATATGGTTGGGAAATTCGCTGAGCTTAATCAACGCAAACAAACTGCATCGCAATATTTTAATAGTCCTGATGCACCAACAGTTAAAGAGTTTGCAGATATTTGGTTTGCTGAGAAAGAGGTTGAATGGCGTAAAAGCCATAAAGAATCTATTGAAGGGATTTTAGAATCGCATATTCTTCCTGCTTTTGGAAAGATGAAGATCAGCGTCATCAAAAAACAAGATATCTTAACGTTCCGAGCTGCTCTCGCCAAAGTCCAGACTCGAACAAAGAAAACACTCTCCGCCTCTCGTATCAACCATATTATGACACCACTAAGAATGCTGTTGAATGAAGCCGCTGATCGTTATGAGTTTACGACACCTTGGAAAAATATCAAAGCGTTAAAAATACCACGTACAGAGGTAAATCCATTTTCTTTAGGGGAAGTTGAGCGTTTGATAAAAACAGCACCCGATGACTTTAAGGCTTACTACACAGTGCGTTTCTTTACGGGATTACGAACAGGAGAAATAGATGGATTGCATTGGGATAAAGTCGATTTAGATAAGAAGCAGCTCTACATCGATCAAAGTCTGGTCAAGGGAGAAATGACTGATGCAAAAACAGATGGATCAAATCGCACTATCCAGCTAACGGATAGGGTTGTATCTGCACTTAAAGTACAGATGCAAGCGACAAAACATCTTGGCTCTTTTGTTTTTTGTAAAAAGGACGGAAAACCATTTAATTATCAAACAATCAGCCGCGTTATTTGGGAGCCGATGCTCAAAAGATTGAAGCTAAAGTATCGCAACCCTTATCAAAGTCGTCATACCTTCGCTACGTTATTACTCGCTTCAGGTGAATCTCCTGAGTGGATTGCACAACAAATGGGGCATACAACGACAACTATGCTATTTCGTGTTTATTCGCGATATGTGCCGAATTTAACTCGTCAAGATGGCAGTGCGTTTGATCGTTATATCGAAACTCAAGGAGAAGATAATGCTTAGTGTTCAAGATCACCCAATAGTGCAACAGTTAGACAATGAAATTGTACAAAGAGAAACTTTTTTAGCGGAATTACAAGTTAAGCGAATTTCACTGACCACTTCTTTACTTAGATCGACATATGACAATGCACAGATGATATGCCGTAAGTTATATATTCAAGAAAAAGAGCGTGGTGTTGCTTTGCTCTGTGGATATGAGTTTTTGACTAATCAACAAATGGTAGAGCAATGGTTGCTTGATCAATTAGTAGAGTTAAATCAGGTTCAATTTGAATGTCCGATTCACGAATTACAAAACCGTTTATTGATGCGATTAAATAGCCTACAGCAGGATTCTACGTACTATTAACAACATAAAAATGTAAGCAACTTCATCAATCTCAGTTGATTAATGAAGTTGTAAATATTTCACTTTTTTTTTATGTTATGTCGCTGTGTGTTTAGGTGTTAAATGCGTTGTTAATCAATAAAACAGAGGCAATAAGGTGTCATTATTTGTCAACTTAAATGTAATAGAGACGATAATGTTAGATAAAATTGATCAACGATTTGTGTTTATTGAAAACATCGCGTGGTGGGAAGGGCAAATAAACACACGCCATCTACGTGAAAAATATAGCATATCTCAAGCAACAGCGCAAAAAACATTAAAACAGTATCAGCAAAAATTTCCTAATAACTTAACTTACAGCCAATCAGAAAAAACATTTATAGTGAATGATGAGTTTACCTATCTAACGGACTTAAATAACTTTTCACGCTACCTCTCTAATGTGTCGTTAGATGAAAAAACACCAATTAGCGATCATATTTTTGAAGTTGAAGCCCCTTTACGCAATATAAATCCGCAACAAGTGCGGCCAATTTTACGCGCAATTCGTGAAAAACTAGCTATTGATATTGGTTACTTATCACTTGCAAATCCCGATTACCTCGATCGAATTATCCAACCTCATTCGCTTATTTTTGATGGTTTACGCTGGCATGTCCGTGCTTACTGTAATAAAAATCAAAGTTTTAGAGATTTTTCATTATCGCGTTTTAATGGTGAAGCCATTGTTGAAGGAAAAGCGACCCATTTTGCAGAGCAAGATGAACGATGGAATACTTGGATTGATATCGTGATAGAGCCAGATCCGCGATTGTCTGGATTACAAAAGCAGATCATAGCAAAAGACTATCAAATGGAAAGCGGCCGTAAAGTGATCCCCGTGCGAGCCGCCTTAGTCAATTATCTGTTAAAGCGTTTAAATATTGACCATTACCAAAATACTCCAGAAGCCCAACAAATTGTATTGAGTACCGAGTGCCGAAAAGCAGTCACCCCCTATTTGCCACAACCTACCTAGTTTCTATAGATGTTTAAAACAACAGTGTTGAAGTAAACATAATCAAAATATAAAGTATTGATGATATTCGGTTCCAGTGTTGATGTAAACTGCTTTAGATAGGCAATGGGAGAGTGTAATGAAAGATTTATCGCCTGCGGATTTGAAGAGGAGTAAGTATTAAATGAACTATATTGCACATCCTGCTGAAGATGGTGTAAATCATCAATCAGTAGAGGCTCACCTTTTTGAAGCCAGTAAACTTGCGGGGATGTTTGCTAAAAAGATCAATCAGGAAAAAGCCGGTGAATTAATAGGGTTACTACATGATTTTGGAAAATATAGTCGAGCATTTCAGGTTTATATTCTTTCTGCAGCGGGACTCATTGATTCAGGTGATCAAGAATATGTTGATGCTAAAGCTTTAAAAGGAAAGATTGATCATTCTACAGCAGGAGCACAATATCTGTATGACCACCTTCTTTTAGTTTTTCAAAAACAATATAGCGAATTTACTCCTGGTGAAGCTGAATTGGTTTTCGTTCTTATACAAGCGCTGGCACAAAGTATCGTATCGCATCATAGTGGCCTTATTGATAGCTTGCCGGAGCCAAAAGGGAAATGTTTTGGAGAAAGAATAAGTAAATTAGACGAGCAGACACATAGATCTGAATGCAGTAAAAATGTTGATTGTAAACTGTTAGAAAAAATAAAAGAGCTGACAGCAGAAGATCTATTAAAAGAGTTATTAGAGCCACTAAATAAATTCATTAAAGAGCAACAGAGTAACTTTAATATTAGTGATCTCTCTAAACATTTTTATTTAGGATTGCATTGTAAATTCATGTTTAGTTGTTTAATTGATGCTGATCGCATTAGTAGTGCGGATTTTGAAATACCAGAAAACAAGAAGCTTAGAAGTAAAAATAAGCCAGATTGGGATCTTGCTTGTCAGCGAGTTGAAAAATTTGTAAAAGCACTCTCTATTCGTAATCCAATTGATGAAATAAGACGAACCATTTCTAATAATTGTAAAAATAGAGCCATTGATCCTCAAGGTATATACAGTTTAACCGTACCAACAGGGGGCGGTAAAACTTACTCTAGTTTACGTTATGCGGTACAGCATGCTAAGAAACATCAATTAGATCGAATTATATACATAATTCCGTACACCTCGATTATCGACCAAAATGCACAAGCAATCAGAGGCGTTATAGAATCAAAAACAGATAATACTTCTTGGGTATTTGAACATCACTCAAATATTGAACCAGAGCAACAGACATGGCGTAGCAAGTTAGTCAGTGAAAATTGGGATGCACCGATTGTGTTAACAACGATGGTGCAATTTTTGGAAACTCTGTTTAGCGGAGGAACGCGAGGAGTGAGGCGATTACATCAACTCGCAAATAGCGTGTTGATTTTTGATGAAATTCAAACGCTACCCATCAATTGTACTCACCTTTTTTGTAATTCAATTAACTTCCTAAGTGCATATTGCAATACAACTACCGTCTTATGTACCGCGACTCAACCTTTATTAAATCAGTTGAAAGATTCAGAAAAAGGGCAATTGCAGCTTTCTGATAAAAATGAATTAATGCCTAATGTGAGTGCGCTATTTGAACAATTAAAACGTGTTGAAATATTTAATAATACAAAAACAGGAGGGTGGTCATTAGATGAAATAACCCAACTTGCATTAGAAGAATTAAAAGTTAAAAAAAGCTGTTTAGTTATTGTTAATACTAAAAAATGGGCACACGAGCTTTATGTTTCAATAACTGAATTTGAAGTGAATGATGACAATAAAGTCTTTCATTTAAGTACCTCGCAATGTCCTGCTCATAGGAAGCAATTATTAGATGAGATAAGAGCTCGTCTGGATCAAAATTTACCAACATTGTGTATCAGCACTGCGTTAATTGAAGCCGGTGTTGATGTCGATTTTAATTCAGTGATCCGTTTTTTAGCTGGACTTGATTCAATCACGCAAGCTGCTGGTCGTTGTAATCGTAATGGTCATTTAGAGTCGGCAAAAGTACTGGTGGTAAACCCTGAACAAGAAAATATCGATCTATTAATTGATATTAAGCAAGGTATAAGCAGTACCCAAAGAATATTTAATGAATATAAAGGCCTTGATCTACTCAAGCCAGAAATAATGAAGCAATATTTTGAATATTATTTTTTTGAACGTGCCAAAGAGATGGATTATCCCTTTACCGAAAAGAAAATTGGTAAAGGGGATAGCATCTTAAATCTACTCAGTGTTAATGCCTTGAATCGATATAAAGATTCTACCCCTTTTAAATTAAAACAATCCTTTATGATAGCCGGTAAATTATTTAAAGCGATTGATGCGCCAACAAAATCGCTGATAGTACCTTTCAAAGATGGTAAAGAGTTAATCACTGAGCTTTGTTTAGTGAGCAAAAAATTTGATGCTAAAACCTATTACGATTTAGTGAAAAAAGCACAGAAATACAGTGTGAATTTATTCCCTTATATCTGGCAAAAATTGGCAGATCAAGACGCGATTGTTGAATTGCAAAATGAACAAGGTGAAGGGGATGGGATCTTTTATCTTAATGAACGATTCTATAGTGAAGAGTTTGGTGTGAATACAGAGATATGTGCAGATATGAATAGCTGTATTTTGTAATACAAAAATAAAGATTACTCATTGTGAGGATAACAAATGAAAAACAGTATCAGTTTTAAAGTGTGGGGGAAATATGCATTATTTACCGATCCCATCACTAAAGTTGGAGGTGAAAAATGTTCATATCATTTGCCAACTTATGAAGCAATAAAAGGAGTCTTAAAGTCGATTTATTGGAAACCGACACTGACTTGGTATGTTGATAAAGTAAGGGTTATGAAACCTTTGAGAACGCAGACAAAGGGAACGAAACCGCTTAATTGGGGAGGTGGCAATAGTTTGGCTATCTACACCTTCTTACATGATGTTGAATATCAAGTTGAAGCACACTTTGAATGGAATGAGCACCGTCCTGAGTTGGCGAAAGATCGTATTGATGGGAAGCACTTTAGTATTGCCAAACGTATGTTAGAAAAAGGCGGGCGACAAGATATATTTTTAGGTGTTCGTGATTGCCAAGCTTATGTTGAACCTTGTGAATTTGGTGAAGGCGAAGGTGCTTATGATGCTATCGAAGAATTAGGATTTTGTGTGATGTTCCATGGTTTTGATTATCCAGATGAAACAGGAAAAACAGACGAACAAGGCAATGAAAGTCAGGAAGGCGAATATCGATTACATAGTCGTTTTTGGCGTGCTGAAATGAAAAAGGGCGTTATTGAATTTCCATCGCCAAAGCAGTGCACTATCAAACGTTTTGTTCGTAATATGGAGCCTAAAGATTTTGATTTAGGAACCAACATTCAATCTGTTGCTGAGTTGGAGGTTGAATTATGAGTTGGATGCAAAAGCTATATGAAACCTACGAGCAAGGTTTGTTATTAGAAATCGCAGATGATCAAAAACCGATGCCCATTTCTCATACTCTGCAAAATGCGCATATCAATATTGTTATTAATGGAGAAGGTGACTTTTTACGTGCGGAAGTGCTTGAAAAAATACAAGTGATACTGCCTGCAACAGAGAAATCAGCAGGTCGTAGTAGTGGACTCTCTCCTCATCCTTTGGCTGATAAAATTCAATATGTAGCGGGAGATTACATAGCATTTGGCGGTATAAAAAAAAGTGGTTTTTCTTTATATAAAGAACTTTTATCAGCTTGGTGTGGATCTCCCTATTCACATTTAAAAGCAAAGGCTGTGTTGAAATATATAGATAAAGAAACAGTTATTTCAGATTTGATTAAACACAATATTATTTTCCAAGAAAACAGTGTGTTATTAACAAAATGGAATGATGAAGATGAAATGCCAAAGCTATTCAAAGTGCTGCCAAAAGAAAAGGGGGTGCTTGATCAAGGCTCTGCATTAGTTTGTTGGACGGTTGAAATACCAGCAGATCAAAAGAGTAAAACCTGGTTAGACAATTCATTGCAGCAAAGTTGGATTGAATTTGATGCGTCAGATGCCGGAGACTCGGGCTTATGCCTTGTTAAAGGAGAACATGCAGTACTTGCAGTGAATCACCCTGCCAAGATAAGGCACTCAGGGGATAAAGCGAAATTAATTTCAGCCAATGACAGTAGCGGCTTTACATTTAGAGGGAAATTTTTAAAAAGTGAACAAGCTACTGGTGTGAGTTTTGAAGTTACTCAAAAAGCACATAATGCGCTGCGTTGGTTACTTGGATCACGCAAACAAGGCTTTAGAAATGGGGACCAAGTTTATGTTAGTTGGGCGGTGTCAGGCAAAAAAATTCCAGAGCCAATGGCAGATCCCTTTTCTTCGATGTTTTCTCACCAACCTTATATTGAGCCTGAAGCAGATCAAACAATCGATCTTGGTTACGAATATGCGCAAACGTTGAAGCGTTATATGTCTGGTTTTATCGGGCAAGAAAAATTGCAAATCAATGAAAGCATCGTCTTAATGGGGATTGATTCAGCAACGCCGGGGCGTATGGGGATAATCTATTATCGCGAGACAATAGCGCAGGAATTTATCGATACATTAACAAAATGGCATGAAGATTTTGCCTGGCCTCAGCGGCAAAAACGAGAAATTGAAAATGGTAAAAAGAAAATACCCCAGACTTTTTGGCCAATTTCAGCTCCTGCCCCCTATAAAATTTGGTCTGCTGTTTATGGGGATGTACTCAAAAGCAATGACACATTGAAAAAAAATCTGATGGAAAGACTGATGCCTTGTATTGTCGAAGGTAAGTTAATTCCTATCGATGTTGTCAATTATGCAGTTAAACGGGCAACTAATCGAGTGGCTTATCAAAGTGGTGATAGTTGGCTTTGGGAACAAAATCTAGGAATTGCCTGTGCTTTGTATAAGGGCTTTTGCAAACGAACTACCAATGTAAATTTTAAGAAGGAATATAAAATGGCGTTAGAAGAAGATAATAATTCAAGAGACTATTTATATGGTCGTTTGTTGGCGGTGGCTGAACGTATTGAACAAGTTGCATTAAGTGTTAGTGGAGAAAAAAGAGCAACAACTGCTGAACGTATGATGCAGCGTTTTGCTGATCGCCCATTTAGTACTTGGCGAAATATTGAATTGGCATTAAGACCTTATATGCAACGACTACAAAATACACGAACAGGATTTTTAGTTAACCGTCAAAAAGAATTAGATAATATTTTAAATGCGTTTAATTCGGATGAATTTAAATCAGAGAAACCATTAAGTGGCGAGTTTTTACTCGGTTTCCATTGCCAACGCTTAGCTTTAACTGTGAAAAAAGAAACACTTGAAATTAATGAATCAAATTAAAAAGGAAAATTACAATGAGCTTACAAAATAAAATCGATTTTGCAGTTATTTTTTCTGTTAAAAATGCTAACCCAAATGGAGATCCGTTAAATGGTAATCGTCCTCGTACTGATTATGATGGTCTTGGTGAAATAACAGATGTTTGTTTAAAAAGAAAAATACGAGATCGGTTGCAAGAGCAAGGTGAAAGCATCTTTGTTCAATCAGATGAAAAGAAAACAGATAACATGCCGAGTTTACGAGAGCGTGCTATTTCAAGTGAAGTTGGGTTAGGCAGTGCAACATTTAATGCAAAAAAAACAAACTCTGCTGATGCCATTAAACTAGCCTGTAAAAAATGGTTAGATGTGCGCACTTTTGGGCAATTGTTTGCTTTTAAAGGCGAAACAAAAGAAGGTGTTTCAATCGCTATTCGGGGTCCTTTAACAATTCATTCGGCTTTTAGTTTAGAGCCAATAAGTATCACCAGTACACAAATAACCAAAAGTGTTAATGGCGAAGGTGATGGTAGCAAAAAAAGCTCGGATACAATGGGAATGAAGCATCGCGTTGATAATGCTATTTACGTTACCTATGGTGCAATGAATCCTCAGCTATCTGAAAAAACAGGCTTTAATAATGATGATGCTGCAAAAATAAAAGCGATATTACCAAAATTATTTGAAGGTGACGCGTCATCAGCAAGACCAGAAGGTTCGATGGCGATTGAAAAAGTAATTTGGTGGGAGCATAGTTCGAAATCTGGTCAGTATTCTTCTGCAAAAGTACATCGTACGTTAAGCGTAGAACCCGATGGCACAATCCAATTTAAAAATCTAGCTGGATTAGAGCCTGAAATCATAGAAGGTTTTTAATAATGACTCAGGATCGCCGTTTAATCCCACTCTCTGCTTTGCAGCATTATGCTTTCTGTCCGCGTCAATGTGCGCTGATTCATAATGAACAAGCATGGGCAGATAACTATTTAACTGCTCAGGGGAATTTACTGCATAAACGGGTAGATAGTGGCGATCCTGAAACTCGTAATGGTACTAAATTTGAGCGTGCTGTTATGGTCAGTGCTGAAAAATTAGGGATAACAGGCAAGCTTGATTTAATTGAAAAAGATCTAAAAACAGGAGCACTAACCCCTGTTGAATATAAAAAAGGAAAATCAAAGCCGGGTAATTGGGACAAAATACAACTTTGTGCACAAGGGCTTTGTTTAGAAGAGATGACCGGACAAGCAGTTGCTGAAGGCTATCTTTGGTACTGGCAAACCAGAAAACGTGAGTTTGTTGCATTTGACAAAAGAATCCGTCAGCAAACACTTGCTGTGATCCAGCAAGTACAAACTATCTTTTTATCGGGTGAGTTACCTAAACCCAAATATGAGAAAAAGTGTAAAGCTTGTTCGTTATTTGATATATGTAATCCTAAATTAATAGAGCATGACAATAGCGCTACCTACATCAAACAACTATTCAGTCAGGATTAGGTATGAAAAAACTTCAAAACAGTCTCTATCTAACTAAAGATAAGCTTTACGTTCATAAAGAGCGAGAAGCCATTGTTATTAAGCAAGATAAAGAAACGTTATTAAAAATACCCATCCATTCTATCAGTAATATTTTTTGTTTTGGGCAATGTACTGTGTCGCCAGCTTTAATGGCACATTGTGCTAAACATAACGTCAACCTTGCTTATTTTGATCTTTTCGGGCGTTACCAAGCTCGAATTCAAGGACGGCAATCAGGTAATGTATTACTGAGACGAGCACAGTACCGCCGAAGTGATAACGATCCAATCGATATCGCCCGTGTGATGGTTGCTGCAAAGATTCAAAATTACCGTAGTTTATTACAAAGACAAATTAGAAATAATGGTGAGAATGAGCCTGTGCAATTGGTAATAAAAACACTGAAGTTTTCGATTGAACAGGTAAAAAATAGTAAATCGGTAGACAGCATTAGAGGTTTTGAGGGGGATGCAGCGGCACAATATTTTTCTGTGTTTCAACATTTAGTTAAGGTCTCGTTGCAAAGTACATTTGTATTTACAGGTCGTAATAAACGTCCCCCGAAAGATCCTATTAATGCGATGTTGTCATTGTTATATAGCGTTATTGGACAAGATATTAGTGGTGCTTTACAAGCTGTTGGACTTGATCCGCAAATTGGATTTTTACATGCAGATAGACCTGGACGCGATAGTCTAGCACAAGATGTCATTGAAGAATTTCGCGCTTATTTAGGTGATAGATTGGTATTAAGCTTAATTAATCGGCAACAAATAAAAATTACCGATTTTGAAACAGAAAGTAGTGGGGCTGTCAGGTTGAAAGATGATGCAAGAAAAACATTATTTAGTGCTTTACAGCAGCGAAAGCAAGAGGTAATTATTCACCCATTTTTGCAAGAAAAAGTAGAAATTGGATTATTGCCGCATATACAGGCAATGTTGTTGGCAAGACATTTGCGCTCAGATCTTGAATATTACCCTCCATTCTTAAGTCGTTAGAAGGAATTGATATGTTAGTTTTAGTCACTTACGATGTATCATTTGATGATGCTGGTGGCGCTAAACGATTACGGCGCATTGCTAAAATCTGCCAAGATCATGGTGTGCGAGTACAATATTCTGTCTTTGAGTGTGATGTAGACCCAGCGCAATGGGTTGTTTTTAAATCAAAACTTTTTGAAGAATATGATAGTAAGATAGATAGTCTGCGTTTCTATAAGCTTGGGAAAAATGGCCAAAATAGAATTGAGCATCATGGTGCCAAGCCAAGTTTTGACATATTCAAAGACCCACTTGTAATTTAACGCTAACCCTTAGTGCTCTTTAAAAACCCGAACTGTTAGCGGAAATATAACTTATTGAAAAATAAATTTATATTCTCTAAAATACTATTTGTCTTTATTGATAGCTAAAAATAGCGAATGTTAGCGGAAATACTCGTTTTACATTAGATATAGCTTGCGATTCATTGGAGGCAATTCGTGCTCTCACGGGCACGTGGATTGAAACAACAAAGAAAGCAACCATTGCCATTGATGATACATTCGTGCTCTCACGGGCACGTGGATTGAAACCTACAAAAATAAACAACCCAGGTTTCCTGTTTTATTCGTGCTCTCACGGGCACGTGGATTGAAACTCCTAAACCACCTTTCTCGAACAAGTCTTGAATCATTCGTGCTCTCACGGGCACGTGGATTGAAACCATTGAACGTACAGTATTCTGAATGGTTGAAAAATTCGTGCTCTCACGGGCACGTGGATTGAAACAGCGCGGCCATTCTCTCAGTGATGCTGGTATTCATTCGTGCTCTCACGGGCACGTGGATTGAAACTTATTCATTGGTCTATCCCGCTGGTGGATGATATTCGTGCTCTCACGGGCACGTGGATTGAAACAACCAGGCGGGGGGGAACACAACAGCCCCTTCAAATTCGTGCTCTCACGGGCACGTGGATTGAAACTTTTCAAGTTGATGCTTTCCATTATTTTGTTCCATTCGTGCTCTCACGGGCACGTGGATTGAAACTTCCTAGAAAAGATAGTGATCCATCTGCTTCAACATTCGTGCTCTCACGGGCACGTGGATTGAAACACATCTACAAAACGATATTAGCTTAATGTCAACTTTCGTGCTCTCACGGGCACGTGGATTGAAACCATGTGCTTGTTATTGTTTTTTATGTAATTTACATTCGTGCTCTCACGGGCACGTGGATTGAAACAACATTAATTGACTGACCAGGGCCGAAACCTACATTCGTGCTCTCACGGGCACGTGGATTGAAACTTCAAAATCAATTCGTTTGGTCAACTTATACTTAATTCGTGCTCTCACGGGCACGTGGATTGAAACTACAAACTGATCCCATAAATTAGCACGGCGTAAATTCGTGCTCTCACGGGCACGTGGATTGAAACTACCACGGACACAGAAATACCAATTGAAAAGGCATTCGTGCTCTCACGGGCACGTGGATTGAAACTGATAAAGGATGTGCTTTAAATACCATGTTTTTATTCGTGCTCTCACGGGCACGTGGATTGAAACACCATCACCGCCAGTATCATCACCGCCAGTATCATTCGTGCTCTCACGGGCACGTGGATTGAAACAACTGATAAAGCAGGACAAGAACCACCAGAAATATTCGTGCTCTCACGGGCACGTGGATTGAAACATCAAGACGGTTCCGGCGGTACTGAATCTGAATATTCGTGCTCTCACGGGCACGTGGATTGAAACTGCTTTAGCCACCTCAACTGCTGCAACTGCTGCCATTCGTGCTCTCACGGGCACGTGGATTGAAACACTATGTAAAGAACAAAGTTCACTTATTTTGAAATTCGTGCTCTCACGGGCACGTGGATTGAAACACGCAAACTGTATTTTTTACTTGCTTATATCCTTATTCGTGCTCTCACGGGCACGTGGATTGAAACAAATACCTCTTGGAACCAATCATCATTATCAATTATTCGTGCTCTCACGGGCACGTGGATTGAAACAAGCTCGGGATGGTTAACATTGTTATCATCAAAATTCGTGCTCTCACGGGCACGTGGATTGAAACATATAATTCCTAGTTTCGTGATAGTTAAAAAATATTCGTGCTCTCACGGGCACGTGGATTGAAACTGACGCCTTGAAAAGCATACCTTCGACGCTAGCATTCGTGCTCTCACGGGCACGTGGATTGAAACACTTCTTCAATAAAGATGATTTAGAAGTGTTTTATTCGTGCTCTCACGGGCACGTGGATTGAAACTATCAGCGTAATCTATTTATAAAAATGCAATACATTCGTGCTCTCACGGGCACGTGGATTGAAACTAATTATAAGAGAAACCCCAAAAACCCTACTAAATTCGTGCTCTCACGGGCACGTGGATTGAAACTGCTCAAGCATCTGCTACTGAAGCACAAGCTAAATTCGTGCTCTCACGGGCACGTGGATTGAAACTAGGTAGAAGTATTTATACAAATATCCATTGTGATTCGTGCTCTCACGGGCACGTGGATTGAAACATGTTGGGCGGTGTTTGTGGCTTAATTTGCTTGGATTCGTGCTCTCACGGGCACGTGGATTGAAACTTCTTAAATATGGTTGAAATACAGACAGGGATAATTCGTGCTCTCACGGGCACGTGGATTGAAACCCTTCAGTGTGACGGTACAGCTTGCGATTGCATATTCGTGCTCTCACGGGCACGTGGATTGAAACCCATTAGTAAGCTGTGATGAGTTTAAAACGTTAGATTCGTGCTCTCACGGGCACGTGGATTGAAACCCTACCCACCCCTAAACAATAGCATAACCCCCAGATTCGTGCTCTCACGGGCACGTGGATTGAAACTTTTCTCGTTGCTCAACTGCGTAAATTCTCTTTTATTCGTGCTCTCACGGGCACGTGGATTGAAACATGCAACTGCATGAGAACGGCACGCCTGATCTTATTCGTGCTCTCACGGGCACGTGGATTGAAACGTCAAACTCAGCGTTAATTTGAATAGCTTCAACGATTCGTGCTCTCACGGGCACGTGGATTGAAACACCATGGCTTTGCATTTGCTGAAGAGCCTTATCCATTCGTGCTCTCACGGGCACGTGGATTGAAACATCAAAACAACATTGTATTAACTCTTCATCTAAATTCGTGCTCTCACGGGCACGTGGATTGAAACCTGACAGCTCAAAGTTAAAGTCTGGAGCGTGGCAATTCGTGCTCTCACGGGCACGTGGATTGAAACAGGCATAAAAAAGCACCATTTAAGGCGCTTGTGATTCGTGCTCTCACGGGCACGTGGATTGAAACCAAGATAAAAGACGAGATTCCCGCCGCATACGACATTCGTGCTCTCACGGGCACGTGGATTGAAACTCTTACAACGGGCGAGATTACGCTAATCAAGAGATTCGTGCTCTCACGGGCACGTGGATTGAAACATCATTAAGATCAGCACACTCTATGTCTCGTATATTCGTGCTCTCACGGGCACGTGGATTGAAACAACTGAGATTTTATTTAAGCACGCTAGTTATGCATTCGTGCTCTCACGGGCACGTGGATTGAAACATGAAATACGCGAACACTCTCAACACAGCGGTAAATTCGTGCTCTCACGGGCACGTGGATTGAAACAATAGCTAGAATCTCATTGTCTTTGTTATCTTCATTCGTGCTCTCACGGGCACGTGGATTGAAACGTTGTAAAAAAGATTCAACGATACGGATTGGCGATTCGTGCTCTCACGGGCACGTGGATTGAAACTAATCCAATTAAACAGACAACTTGAGCAACGAGCATTCGTGCTCTCACGGGCACGTGGATTGAAACTAAAGACTCATATCAGATAGCATAACTTGTCGAATTCGTGCTCTCACGGGCACGTGGATTGAAACCCGCTGTTCTAAAAATGCTGTACTGTGTTTGCGATTCGTGCTCTCACGGGCACGTGGATTGAAACTCATCCTTAGCACCGATAATTAAACCATCTGGATTCGTGCTCTCACGGGCACGTGGATTGAAACGAGCTTGCTCGTAAGGACGGACGAATCGAACAAGATTCGTGCTCTCACGGGCACGTGGATTGAAACTATATATAGTTAAAAAAATCTACTTATAAATAGATTCGTGCTCTCACGGGCACGTGGATTGAAACTTTATTATCTAACTTACTTACCGTGGCACTTTCATTCGTGCTCTCACGGGCACGTGGATTGAAACCTGCCAGTTGAAATACACCTGCACCAAAATCAAGATTCGTGCTCTCACGGGCACGTGGATTGAAACTCGTTATGTAGCAGTTTACGGCAAAGAAGAAGCATTCGTGCTCTCACGGGCACGTGGATTGAAACCTGACATATCAGATCTCGATAGGACTTACGGTGATTCGTGCTCTCACGGGCACGTGGATTGAAACATTTTAAATGTAAAGGGGTCTTATGCCGTCAAAAATTCGTGCTCTCACGGGCACGTGGATTGAAACATAGTCGGTAGATGCTCACATATTAAAGAAAAGATTCGTGCTCTCACGGGCACGTGGATTGAAACATTAAACCACTATCATCTCGAACAGTGTGAAAAAATTCGTGCTCTCACGGGCACGTGGATTGAAACAAATAAGCCGACCTCCTTAAGCTTGGTTTATACATTCGTGCTCTCACGGGCACGTGGATTGAAACTATTTTTCTACGCTTTGGTTGTAGAGAAAAGCTATTCGTGCTCTCACGGGCACGTGGATTGAAACATATCATAAACACAATGATAATGTGATTTATTAGGCGACAATTAACTTGACCGGTCGTATTGCCTCATTAAAAAAACATACTACATTTAAAGATTTGTTACCGCATATGTAAGTAAGAATCAAATGACATAACAGACTAGAAGCCCCTTTAGCAG
>NZ_JAHNZV010000229.1 GCF_022267535.1 Psychromonas antarctica | reverse complement strand
AATCTAAAGTAATTTATATTGCCCATTGTCAATACCATCAATCGTCCAACTACCAATCCGATAACGGATTAAACGCAGTGTCGGAAAACCAATATTCGCCGTCATACGTCGTACTTGACGATTACGGCCTTCGCTAATCGTAATCGCGAGCCAAGTGGTGGGAATATTTGCGCGTTCGCGGATGGGCGGATTACGTGGCCAAATTTGCGGATCTGACATTATTTCAATTTTCGCAGGCAGGGTAAAACCATCTTTTAGTTTAACTCCCTTACGCAGCTTGTTGAGATCCGCTTCCTTAGGTGCGCCTTCTACTTGTACCCAGTAAGTTTTGCTGGTTTTCGCATCTGGCTGAGTGATTTTTGCCTGCAGATTACCGTCATTGGTGAGCAACAACAAGCCTTCACTATCTCTATCTAATCGGCCTGCAGCATAAACATCGGGCACATCGATAAAATCTTTTAAGGTCTGACGAGTGCTATCGTTATTGCCCTCATCGGTAAATTGGCTGAGCACATCAAAGGGTTTGTTGAACAGAATTATTTTTTGCGGGCCATCTACAACAGCCACTTTATTTCTCTGCACGGTACTTTTTTTGACCTGTATTGTTTTATCTGTTTTGGGATGCTTGCTTTTAAAGCGCTCATTATTTTTTGTAAACACCAGTTTCTGCCTGTCATGATAATAAAGAAAGATGATTGTAGCAGAAAAGCAACCACTACGGTGGTCACTTATCGCATGCAAATAGTGCCTATTTAGCTTCCCCTGGGGAGTTTCCGCTCGAAAACCTGTAGCGGTCGACCGCATCTAATAAGATAGCCTGCATGGCTGTCTTATTCTGCTCTCCAAGCTGAATTCTAATAAAATGGCTTGAGGTATCATGGGTATCATTGGACTATTTATCAGTTTTCGCTATGATAAAGGCCTGTTTTTTGTAGCGTAACAAATTGATAACAGTTTTTTATGCTTGGATAAAAATTCTCACTATTGCTAAAGGACATGATATGACAGATAAATCAGCAAAAATTATTTATACACAAACGGATGAAGCACCCGCACTGGCAACTCATTCACTGCTGCCAATTGTAAATGCATTTACTAAAGCGGCTGATATTGTTGTTGAAACACGGGACATCTCGTTAGCTGGTCGTATTATTGCCAACTTCTCAGACAAATTAACTGCTGCGCAGCAGTTACCCGATGCGTTATCGGAATTAGGCCTGCTTGTTAATCAAGCTAATGCAAATATTATTAAATTACCGAATGTCAGTGCATCTATACCTCAGTTACAAGCCGCCATTAAAGAGCTACAAGCACACGGTTATAATTTACCGGACTTCCCTGCTAATCCACAAACTGATGCAGAAAAAGAGACCCGAGCGCGTTACGCAAAACTATTAGGCAGTGCGGTAAATCCGGTATTGCGCGAAGGTAACTCCGATCGCCGTGTTGCCGATGCGGTTAAACAGTATGCACAAGATAATCCGCACCGTATGGGGGCATGGAGTAAAGATTCCAAATCACATGTTGCTAATATGCTGGAAGGCGATTTTTACGGTAGCGAGCAATCGGTTGTATTAGGCCATGATGATGATGTGAAAATTGAATTTACTAATGAAGCGGGTGTTAGTCATGCATTAAAAGCTTCAACGCCAGT
>NZ_JAHNZV010000228.1 GCF_022267535.1 Psychromonas antarctica | reverse complement strand
CCCCCAGTGTCAGAATAGTTGCAATGATGACTTAATTAAGTTCTCATAATTATCTAAGAGGTTAACTAAGCAACATATGACAAATTATCCAGAAGAATTAAAACAGAAAGTTATTAACGATATGAGCCCTCCAAACTCATTAAAGATCCCTGATCTTGTTACAAAATATAACGTGCCGAAACAAACTCTTTATTACTGGCGTAAAAAAGCATTACAGCAAGGTAAATTAGTGACAGGAACAACCGATTGCAATAAGTGGAGTAATGAGGCGAAGCTCGCTAGCATTATTGAAACGTCAGTAATGACGCAAGCGGAAAAAGGCGAATATTGTCGTCAAAAAGGTATCTATTTAGAACAACTCGAACAGTGGAAAACAGCTTGTTTATCAGGCTTTAATACCGTTCCAGCCTTAAATTCAAAGCAAAAAAATGAGCAAAATAAAAAAGATAATGAGATAAAACGGCTAGAGAAAGAGCTTAATCGTAAGGATAAAGCGTTAGCTGAAGCGGCTGCATTAATGGTCCTATCAAAAAAGTACCGACATCACTTCCAGGACGAGGAAAGTTAACCGGTATCAGTGAGCGAAAGATAATCGTTTCTGATATTAATATTGCCAGAGAGCACGGTGCTGCGTTATATAAATGTTGTCACGTTATCGGTATTAATTGTTCGACATTTACACGTTGGCATAATGCAGGCCAGGTTATCGATGACAAGCGCTCGACAGCACAAAGGCCAGCCCCTATCAACAAGCTCTCAGCAGATGAAAAACAAACGATATTAGAAGTCTGTTGCCAAAAAGAATACGCAGATTTACCACCCACACAAATAGTGCCGTTACTGCTTGATAAGGGGATTTGGCATGGTAGTGAATCAACTTATTATCGAATTCTTCGGCAAGAGAAAATGCTCACTCATCGAGGTGTCAGTACGCAAGCGATAAAACGGAATGCACCTAGATTAAGGGCGAGCAAGCCAAATGATATTTGGTGTTGGGATGTCTCTTTATTAAAAACGCATGTTATTGGGCAGTTCTTTTACTTGCACTTATTTCTCGATTTATACAGCAGAAAAATAATATTAGCAGAAGTCTTATTATCAGAGAGTGCAGATAATGCCTCAATGCTCACACAGCAAGCGGTAGCAAGAGAGAAAGCCTTATCATCACAAGTGCCTCGCGTGCTGCACAGTGATAATGGCGGGCCCATGCGTAGTGCGACTCTGCAAGGTACATTACAAACACTAGGCATTAGCCGTTCATTTAATCGGCCACATACCAGTAATGATAATGCGTTCGCTGAATCGATATTTAAGACTCTCAAGTATTGCCCTAAATATCCTGTCACTGGCTTTAAAACATTAGAAGATGCACAGACATGGGTAATGCATTTTACTCGTTGGTACAACGGAGAGCATTTACATAGCGGGCTGAATTTTGTCACACCAAACCAACGTCATAATGGCGGTGATAAAGAACAATTACAGAAGCGAAATATGGTGATCGAATTAGCTAAAAGCAAGCGCCCTGAACGTTGGTCAGGTAAAACAAGGAACTGCGATCCTGTAGGTGATGTTTACATTAACAAACCCTCAGAAGAAGAAGCAAAACTAGCTGCATAATCACAGTCAATCATTGCAACTATCTTGACAGCGACCG
>NZ_JAHNZV010000227.1 GCF_022267535.1 Psychromonas antarctica | reverse complement strand
ATTTGTTGCCGGACACCTAAATGTCGTTGCTACGCAACACCATTTAGGTGTTGTATGGTTAAGCCTCACGGGTAATTAGTACAAGTTAGCTCAATACATTACTGCACTTACACACCTTGCCTATCAACGTTGTAGTCTCCAACGGCCCTTTAGGGAGCTTAAAGCTCCAGTGAGAACTCATCTCGAGGCTCGCTTCCCGCTTAGATGCTTTCAGCGGTTATCGATTCCGAACGTAGCTACCGGGCAATGCCATTGGCATGACAACCCGAACACCAGCGGTTCGTCCACTCCGGTCCTCTCGTACTAGGAGCAGCTCCTCTCAATTCTCAAACGCCCACGGCAGATAGGGACCGAACTGTCTCACGACGTTCTAAACCCAGCTCGCGTACCACTTTAAATGGCGAACAGCCATACCCTTGGGACCGACTTCAGCCCCAGGATGTGATGAGCCGACATCGAGGTGCCAAACACCGCCGTCGATATGAACTCTTGGGCGGTATCAGCCTGTTATCCCCGGCGTACCTTTTATCCGTTGAGCGATGGCCCTTCCATTCAGAACCACCGGATCACTATGACCTACTTTCGTACCTGCTCGACGTGTCTGTCTCGCAGTTAAGCTGGCTTATACCATTGTACTAACCTCACGATGTCCGACCGTGATTAGCCAACCTTCGTACTCCTCCGTTACTCTTTGGGAGGAGACCGCCCCAGTCAAACTACCCACCAAACAGTGTCCCAAACCCCGATTCAGGGGCCATGGTTAGAACTCAAAACATACAAGGGTGGTATTTCAAGGTTGGCTCCACGTCATCTGGCGACAACGCTTCAAAGCCTCCCACCTATCCTACACATGTAGGCTCTAAGTTCACTGCTAAGCTGTAGTAAAGGTGCACGGGGTCTTTCCGTCTAGCCGCGGGTACACAGCATCTTCACTGCGATTTCAACTTCACTGAGTCTCGGGTGGAGACAGCATGGCCATCATTACGCCATTCGTGCAGGTCGGAACTTACCCGACAAGGAATTTCGCTACCTTAGGACCGTTATAGTTACGGCCGCCGTTTACCGGGGCTTCGATCAAGAGCTTCGACCTAAGTCTAACCCCATCAATTAACCTTCCGGCACCGGGCAGGCGTCACACCCTATACGTCATCTTACGATTTAGCAGAGTGCTGTGTTTTTAATAAACAGTTGCAGCCATCTGGTATCTTCGGCCACCAACAGCTTAATCCGCAAGGGAAATCACCGTCGGTGGCGTACCTTCTCCCGAAGTTACGGTACCATTTTGCCTAGTTCCTTCACCCGAGTTCTCTCAAGCGCCTTGGTATTCTCTACCTGACCACCTGTGTCGGTTTGGGGTACGATCCTTTATTATCTGAAGCTTAGAGACTTTTCCTGGAAGCATGGCATCAATGACTTCATCACCTTAGTGACTCGACATCGTATCTCAGCGTTAACATAAACCCGGATTTTCCTAAGTCTACCGCCTACATACTTGAACCTGGACTACCATCGCCAGGCCCACCTAGCCTTCTCCGTCCTCCCATCGCAATAATAAAGGGTACGGGAATATTAACCCGTTTCCCATCGACTACGCCTTTCGGCCTCGCCTTAGGGGTCGACTCACCCTGCCCCGATTAACGTTGGACAGGAACCCTTGGTCTTCCGGCGGGGAGG
>NZ_JAHNZV010000226.1 GCF_022267535.1 Psychromonas antarctica | reverse complement strand
TGTAAAGGCAACATCAATATAGTGACACACGAAATGATAAATTTATTTATCATTTCAGAATAATAAAATCACTTCGGTGATTAGTTTTAGTCAGTAGTATTGAGTCGTATCGAAAGATACACATTAAACTTTAAATTGAAGAGTTTGATCATGGCTCAGATTGAACGCTGGCGGCAGGCTTAACACATGCAAGTCGAACGGTAACAGAGAATAGCTTGCTATTTTGCTGACGAGTGGCGGACGGGTGAGTAATGCTTGGGAACTTGCCCTAACGTGGGGGACAACAGTTGGAAACGACTGCTAATACCGCATAATGTCTACGGACCAAAGGTGGCCTCTATTTATAAGCTATCGCGTTAGGATGGGCCCAAGTGGGATTAGCTAGTTGGTAAGGTAATGGCTTACCAAGGCGACGATCCCTAGCTGGTCTTAGAGGATGACCAGCCACACTGGAACTGAGACACGGTCCAGACTCCTACGGGAGGCAGCAGTGGGGAATATTGCACAATGGAGGAAACTCTGATGCAGCCATGCCGCGTGTGTGAAGAAGGCTTTCGGGTTGTAAAGCACTTTCAGCGAGGAGGAAAGGGTAGTTATTAATACTAACTATCTGTGACGTTACTCGCAGAAGAAGCACCGGCTAACTCCGTGCCAGCAGCCGCGGTAATACGGAGGGTGCGAGCGTTAATCGGAATTACTGGGCGTAAAGCGCGCGTAGGCGGTTAATCAAGTCAGATGTGAAAGCCCAGGGCTCAACCTTGGAACTGCATTTGAAACTGGTTAACTAGAGTTTTGTAGAGGGTGGTAGAATTTCAGGTGTAGCGGTGAAATGCGTAGAGATCTGAAGGAATACCAGTGGCGAAGGCGGCCACCTGGACAAAGACTGACGCTGAGGCGCGAAGGCGTGGGGAGCAAACGGGATTAGATACCCCGGTAGTCCACGCAGTAAACGATGTCTATTAGAAGTTTGTGGCTATATGCCGTGGGTTTCAAAGCTAACGCATTAAATAGACCGCCTGGGGAGTACGGCCGCAAGGTTAAAACTCAAATGAATTGACGGGGGCCCGCACAAGCGGTGGAGCATGTGGTTTAATTCGATGCAACGCGAAGAACCTTACCATCCCTTGACATCCAGAGAATCACCTAGAGATAGATGAGTGCCTTCGGGAGCTCTGAGACAGGTGCTGCATGGCTGTCGTCAGCTCGTGTTGTGAAATGTTGGGTTAAGTCCCGCAACGAGCGCAACCCTTATCCTTAGTTGCCAGCACGTAATGGTGGGAACTCTAGGGAGACTGCCGGTGATAAACCGGAGGAAGGTGGGGACGACGTCAAGTCATCATGGCCCTTACGGGATGGGCTACACACGTGCTACAATGGCAAATACAAAGGGCAGCTAGCCAGCGATGGTATGCGAATCTCATAAAGTTTGTCGTAGTCCGGATCGGAGTCTGCAACTCGACTCCGTGAAGTTGGAATCGCTAGTAATCGTGGATCAGAATGCCACGGTGAATACGTTCCCGGGCCTTGTACACACCGCCCGTCACACCATGGGAGTGGGCTGCACCAGAAGTCATTAGCTTAACCTTTCGGGGATGGCGATGACCACGGTGTGGTTCATGACTGGGGTGAAGTCGTAACAAGGTAGCCCTAGGGGAACCTGGGGCTGGATCACCTCCTTACGTAAAGA
>NZ_JAHNZV010000225.1 GCF_022267535.1 Psychromonas antarctica | reverse complement strand
GATATATTCTCTGAAAAAATATTTGAAAAATACCCCGTTCCAGCACCTACATCAGCAATAACTGTGTTGCTGTTAAGTTGTAATTTTTTTATTATATAAGATGTTTTTTGCCATTCTTCTCGATTTTCACCATCAAATATCTCTTTTAGTCTTTCCGGGTCTGAAAAGCTGATTCCCATAGTATTCCTCTTAATTAATGTGTTTTTTCATTACTTGTTAGATCAATCTGCGCATTTATTTTTTTTGCATTGAACATAGGTTTATCGGTTCTATCTTTATCTGACCAAAAATTGATATTGAATTGTGCATCTTCACTGATTTCAATGCGGTGCCAATAACTGGGTGGGCTAGTGGCAAACTGTCCAGCATTAATAACCACTTTCACTTCAGGCTCGGTTGCATCACCATCAGCAAAACCATAATAAGTAACGACACCTTCCATCACACATAACTGACCGAATACACCTTCAGCAGTATTATGGTGCGAGAGTAATGCGCTGGGGACATTCTCTTTCGTAAAAAAAGGAGTAGAACGTTGAATTTTCCAGTTAGCAGGTATACGTAAATGACTCATAATAAATTCCTTAAATTAATAATAACTTTTGTTAAATAATAGATTATTGCCAATAATTCTCTGAACTATATTGGCCGGCTTTTCTGCGTAAATGTTTACGGTAACCAAGTTGAATTAAAACGTCACTTGTATCGTGTACCATGCATGGGTTACCACACAAATAGAAGAAACTGTTTTCTGGCGTTAACTTAACGTGTGCTTTTTTAGCTAATTCCCCAGATCCTAATAATGCAGGTATGCGGCCTGTCAACGCCCTTGCACAATGCTGCCTTGAGACAATAGGAATATAACGCAACTTGCCTTGATAACGCTCGACTAACGCCTGTATTTTAGATTGATAGACTAATTCAGCTTCTGTTCTTACTGCATTCACTAACACTATATTTTCAAATCTTGATTGTGTCAGCTGTTCATCTAAAATCGCCAGAAAAGGTCCAATCGCCGTGCCCGTTGATAATAGCCATAAGTCCTTCGCTTCCTCTGGAATTTCCTCTAGGGTCATAAAGCCGCATGCTTCTTTACCGACATAGATACGATCATCTTTTGTTAAGGCATTTAATCGTGGGCTTAACTCGCCCTCAGCGGCTGTAATAAGAAGAAACTCCATCTCCTGATAGCCCTTTTTATGGTTAGGGCTATTAACCAAGGAATAAGCTCTACGAATCCATTCTCCCGATAAATTTTGCAATGCTAATTTGGTAAATTGTCCTGCAATATAATTATTTATAGGCGCTGTTACGATTAGACTAAAGACATTATCAGTCCAATCTATACGTTCTATCACCGTGCCTTCTATCAGACCATGCGGTAGTTCAGACATAACATTCCCCTCTTTTTGCTGTTATACACTAGCGGGCCATTATTGCTTATTCACAATATAAACAACTCTACAAGAGAGGTTGTTTAACAAATATAATGTCTACAAAGCTACCTCACTTGATTAGTAAACAAGCATTGATTAACAGTATATTATAAGTTGCATTTGATATGCAACTTATATGGCATGCATTGCAAATAGCAGTTAAAGTGAGTTAATTAACCTCAGTTCTGGATAATGGAAGCGAAATTAGATTAAATATCAAAAAGTTAAAAAACATATTATACAGTGCTGTTAGTTTTGCGTAGTTCAAGGCGAATCATCGCAGCAATAACTGGTTATTGC
>NZ_JAHNZV010000224.1 GCF_022267535.1 Psychromonas antarctica | reverse complement strand
GTTAGTTTTGCGTAGTTCAAGGCGAATCATCGCAGCAATAACTGGTTATTGCTAGATGATTTAACGCAGAAATACGCGTAAATAACGGTACTGTATCGTTTAGCTTATCCAGAATTGAGGTTAGTTATAAATACACGTATTGCTAATGCAATCAATACAATACCTGAAACACGATCAATCAAGACTGCACGAGAGCGTAATTTATCAAGTAACTTACTATTAGAAAGAATAAAAGCAATAAATGTATACCATAAACCATCGACCAAGAATGGCGTAACGACAATAATAGCTTTACTACTTAATTCTTCACCTACGGTTACAAACTGGCTAAATAAGGCAATAAAAAACAGCGCGATTTTAGGATTCAACATAGAAATAAAAAAACCATCTCTTGCTGATTCTCTGAAGCTCACCGTTTTACCTGACTCAAGTTTTTCAGCTACGCCCCCTTTTGAACCGAGTGATTTAATCCCCAAATAAGCCAGATACAAAGCGCCACTATAGCTGACAACCTGAAATAATAATGGGGACTGGTGTAACATCACCGCTAATCCAAGTAGGGTGATAAACGCATAAATAGCAATGCCTGAAGCATGCGCCCAAGCTGTGGAAATTCCGTTACCACGGCCACCCGCTAAACTATGTTTAGCTACCATTGCCAAACTAGGGCCTGGAGACATCGCGCCCAAAATACAAATAGTGAATAACGATAACCAAATCGTAAAGGTCATATTTTATCCTAGCTGTTTTGATAAACTAACAAGGTATGCTTATCATTGACTTTAGAGATCAGATTAACCCGTAGCAGCCGTCTTATTTATTCGATGCGCTATTTCGGTTTAGAATAAACGGATAAAAAAAATAGCGAATCTCACTCTCACTTCGTAATAAAAAACGATATAGTGCAGCTGTTATTTCTGCGTTAACTGTATCTACAATGTTAACCCCCAAAGGATTAACACCCAGAAAGCCCCGCCTAAAGCCAGCCATAAATAATTGAGAGCAGTCAGTCTATTATTTGTATCACCATTGGCATCACCGCAAGCTATATTTGCCAGCAACTGTGCTTTATATAAAGCCCAGCAAATAATAGGTAACAGCATGATACTTATATAATCAGTATAAGGAGAGCCAACTTCATCACCTGCTAGCCTGTCACTGACATTAGAAATAATATAAATGAGTACGTAAATAGTCGCTAGATTATTGACGTTTTTTGAATTTCTTCCGGTTTGATGAATATATTTATTACGCATTTTTTGAAATAAACTATGCACAAAGAATATAGAAAAAAAACTTCTAGCGACAGGCCAGACCTTATCACCAGTTTCTTTTTTATAATTGCTCCAGTTTTTATAAAACCAGTAAAGACTGTAAACTCCCAGTGTACCGACAAATAAAATGATAAATTTCTTCGCAGATACAACATAAAACCCCATTTCATTTGCCTTTATATCTGAAACCACGTCTCGCGTTGAGTTATTAACACCTACTTCCATTTTGACTCCTTGATTGATATATATATATTCATGTTACTTCAAGATACAAAATCAGCAAGTCAAATTGCGCTTAGATGATAGGCATAAAATCCAAGTAGTGGCTTTATATTGATATTTTATAACTCAAGTTTCGGGGTTCATTTTTAGCCAATAAAAGTGAACCATCCCTCATTCTAGGGCTTCTTGCCGCAAAGTAAAGTTATCCATTTGCATGACTTGCGTAAAAAAATCGACAACCGTCTG
>NZ_JAHNZV010000223.1 GCF_022267535.1 Psychromonas antarctica | reverse complement strand
GGCAAACCCGCTCACTTGCAAGAGAGTGAGATCACCCTGATTGAGGGGAAGATAATCCGAATGGCAAGGGCGTCACTGGCTAACGGTGGGGTCTGAAGGAAGCCATAGGAAGTTAGAAGTACACAACTAACCGTAACCTGTTTCGGCAGTATTGGTGGGTAAGCGTCCAAAATAGCGCAAAGCCCGATACTCAGTCAGACCAATACTGTGCTTGAGGGTGGCATTTCTAACAGGGAGTCAGTGTAATAACTGGGGAAGCCTGACATTGCATCCAATCAGATTGATTGGACATATTATCTCAAGAGGTGACTCAAGGTTAATGTGAGTGTGAGGTGGCAGATGAACCCGTAGTAGTGAGTAAGGCTAGGCCGATGAAAGCCAGTAATGGTGTGGAGGATAAAACCAAGCCGACTATCAGCACTGCGTTTGATAGAGTCAATTTGAGTCAAAAGCTTCAATTGATTGCGAAGGGGAGAAGTATTCTTAAAGTATATGGAAAGTGTTAAAGATACACTATCGGCTCGCAAGTGCTTTGACGAAAGCAGGCTTAAGATGACGGCTAAACAGAAATGTGGACGCTGAGAATAAAGGGCTGAGCAACGGAGTAATTGCATACCGCTTGGGCAGATTGCCAATAGGCTAGCACACCTAATGTAGCAATGAAGAATCGAACGATAGCATATTGATAACGTTCAGACATATCACAAGCAAAGGCAGGAAATTGAGAGTTTATTACAGCTTGTATCATCAGATGTTGGATATCAACAATCTGTACAAGGGATTCAAAAAGGTAAAAAGTGCCAAAGGAGCAGCCGGAATAGATGGGCAGTCCATAGGGGCTTTTGCTGAGAATTTAGAAATAAACTTAAAACAACTGCAATTTGAACTGCAAACCAAACAATATCGGGCTCATGCTGTCAAACGGGTAGAGATACCCAAAGACGATGGTGGCGTCAGATTGTTAGGTATTCCCGCAGTTCGAGATCGAATAGTACAGCAAACACTATTGAACATACTCCAACCGATTTTCGATCCTGATTTTCATCCATCAAGTTATGGGTATCGTCCAGAGCGAAGTTGTCATGATGCTATTAGTAAAGCGACCGTATTTATGCGTAAATATGATCGGCAATGGGTAGTTGATATGGACCTGTCCAAGTGCTTTGATTTGCTTGATCATGAACTGATCATAAAAAGCATTCAAAGACGAGTGACAGACGGGGCTATTTTAAAACTAATCAATCAGTTTTTAAAAAGCGGAGTAATGATTGGTAAAAACTGGGAAGCAAGTCGGGTAGGGAGTCCGCAAGGAGGCGTGATCAGTCCACTGATTGCGAATATCTACCTTGATGCGTTTGATCAGGAGATGAAAAAGCGCCAGCAGCGAATAGTGCGATACGCTGATGATATCCTGATTCTGTGCAATACAGAAAAAGCTGCACAGAATGCATTAAAGCAAGCGACTCAGATACTAGAAAAAGACTTGAAACTGACAGTTAATACGAGGAAAACCCATATAGCACATAGCGATAATGGGGTTAAATTTCTAGGAGTGGAGATAGGTAGCCGGTATACGCGGATACAAAAATCAAAACTTAAAGGCTTCAAAGTAAAAGTTAAACAGTTAACAAAACGCAATGGAGGCAGTAATTTAGCCGAAGTCATTAAACGGCTTAATCCAGTAGTACGCGGTTTTGTAAACTATTTCAGTATAGCCAATTGCAAACGAGAATTGAAACAACTATCAGGTTGGATAAGGCGAAGATTAAGGGCGGTACAGCTTAAATTGTGGAAGAAACCGAGT
>NZ_JAHNZV010000222.1 GCF_022267535.1 Psychromonas antarctica | reverse complement strand
AAGCTTACAAGTCGCAAAACTTAACAAGGCAAAGCACTGGACGCATTACGCTTTGTCGTCTTTTTTGCAAAAAACAAAAAGCTGCAAAAACGCCGCCAAACCTATGTGCCAGTGTTTAGCGGCGTTAGGCATTGGAGGCCGCAATGAGAAATATCATCATAATTCTTAGTTTTACATTTATACTTAATCAATTATTGCCAATAACACAGCTGCTGCAACCCTTTAATATTCTACCAATTGACTTGTATCGATACCCCCGAAGGGATTTATCAGGTATTGAGTTCATGGCTCTTAATTTTTTATTTAATTGGCTAGTTCCAATGGCTATCTGCACAATATTTTTTATTAAGTCAAATTTGAACACTCGAATTATAAAGAGTTGGGGCGTAACCTTTTTATACATATCCATCACTCTATTAGCGCTAAGGCTATTAACACTGTATTTAAGTACTTTCATTGAAGGTGGTGGACCAACATTTGTTGCAAGGTACTACTTTGGTTTTATAGCTATCCCTCTTAAATTGTTAATTATTGCAGGTATTGTAAAGGTTTTAATATCTTTAGAGCCTGCTCCTTACGAGATTAAAGAGTAAAAGGCTAAAAAATGCCTAACAAGCTAATAAATAAGGACAAAAAATAGTTGGCTGTTTTCGTTCCTCAACATTTTAGCCAACAATTTTTTGCCCATTATTAGGGCGTTACATATTTACTGTTGAGTTATTTTATTTTTTAAATATAATAATTTAACTTTAATTTTACGCAAAGGAAATACAATGAAAAAATGCCCTTCAATAGTCGATGTTACTTTTGACGAAGAAAGTTTGAAAGGAATTGATCGAATTAAACAGTTACACGATCTCACTAAAATTGGACGAATTGCATTAACAATTGGCCACCTGTATAGCATATTTGGAGGAAGCTCTTTACGAAATACAAGTTCTACAGGAGCACTCTCTGTATTGAAATTGCCTAGTGATGCAGTTGAATCTTCGGTTAAATCTGCAGCTAAAGCCATTAGTTCAGAAGCTACACAAACTGGTTATTCGATATACCAAGCCAATTGGGAATATTTTTTTGAGTCTTTTGGGGCCTTAGATAAAATTAAAGCAAGAGAAATAGAAAAGCTTGCATTACAACAAGCACTTTCACATGCCCGTCGCCCTAAAGAATATAAATTCTGGCGTGCAATTGAGCAGGGTTGTCGTCCATGAATAATAAAATATTGTTTTCTTTTCTCTTTATTCTCCCCGCTACGGGATTTGCTCAAGATAATATTTTTTTTAATAAGCTTCAAAATGCCATCAATGATTATTCAGTTAAAATTGACATTTGCAAGGCTTCGCGAGATGAAAATGACTTGAGTTCTGTTGGCATCAAAGAGATTCGGGATATCGTAATCCAAAACCCGAGTGTCTTAAGTTACTTAAGTGAAAAAGCATACAACAACTGTCTTCAGCCTGAAAGAGGTAGCCTAGCAGAAGCCATTCTTTACGCTAGGACAGAAGATAAGACAAGTCCTACATTTATTTTAGCGGAATCAACGAGGAAGATCTCTTTCCATCCAGATTTTAGCGATGAAATAATTTTCAATGGGCTAACTGTTGAGCAACAAAATAAATTATTATCTATAAATAATCTAATAATACCATTTGATGCTTTGAAGTTAATGGATCGAATTATGGATGAGTAGTCATATATGTAACAACACGCCCTGAGGTGGACCGCAAGTAAAAATTAGCTAGTTATTGCAAATTTTAACAGCGGTGAGCCTCTTCGTTTCAGTGCTTCTAAATATTTTGACTCATCGTACGGTGTGTTGGTTTTCC
>NZ_JAHNZV010000221.1 GCF_022267535.1 Psychromonas antarctica | reverse complement strand
AAATACTACCAAAAGAATATTTTAACCTATTTATGGAAGTATTAGGCTATATCAAAATACCAAGAAAAATCACCGGATTTAGGGGGCAAATAACAGAATCTTGGATTCAGTCAGTAAATTATAAAAAGAAAGATCTTGAGAGAATATTCCAAGCCTTAGATGTTATATATGACACTGTAAATACTATTCCTATTTTTGACTTGACTGTTTTAGTCAAGAAAAAATTAAAAAGCTCTTCTAAAACTCTTAATCAGTCAATTTATATTGCGTTATCATCAATAGAAGATATCGACTATGATGATGACGTCGTTACGGTCAAATTTTCAAGATTGAGAAGTGCAGCAGATAAAGCATATAGAGTATTAGAGTCCCACACAAAACCTATGCATTTTTCAAAAATAAATCAAGAAATTAATTTGCTATCTAAGTCTAACAGTAATTTTATTCCCGTTTTAGAAACTAATTTGAAAAACCAGATAGTTGCAGACAACCGATTTTCTCCCATTGGGAAAAGTGGAAAATGGGCACTAACAACGTGGAATAACTCTACAAACCTAACTATTGTGCAAGCAATTGAAAAAGTATTTCACCAAACAGGTAAACCTTTAAAATTTTTTCAAATAGAAGAAAAGATTAAAGATATTCGACCTGATGCATCAGTTAAATCATTAAAAGTTTACCTCAATGATAATAAATTATTTACTAGAGTTGGAGATAATGAATTTGCACTAAATGCATGGCGCTTACCTGCTGCACAAAAAAGGCAAGTGAACAGAAGTGTATCTGAATTAGAATTCACAAATGCTATTAAGGATATTTTATTAAGCTCAAACCCAATTAATTTATCCGCGTTGATTAAATCACTTGTGACAACGATAAAGCTTTCTGAACCTAGTGTTCGACAAAAGTTACTCGTTACGCCTGGATTAGAGATAAATTCACAAAGTGGAAAAAGATCTAAGCTTGTATCTTGTTCGAACTTAGATTTAATCAAACCAAAAAAAGAACGAGTGCTTCTTCGTGATTGTGTTCAGGCTGAAGTTAGAGCTATTTTATTTGAGCAACCTAATGACCCTATCATCAAAGGGGACTTATATGGCGAGGTCACCAAAGTAATTGATTGTAAAAAACCTACATTTTATCAGTACCTAGATAAAATGAAAGATATTACTCAATATCAAGAAGATAAGAAGTATTATGCGGTGTACTCTCATCAAGAAACTGTTGATACAATAAAAATAGATGTAGAGCAATATACATCAAATAGTTTAATTATAGGTGCATTGAAAAGGCCATTAGGTATGTTGACCCTCGACAATGTTGATATTGCTTTATATGAGCTTGGGTTGTTATTTGAGACATCACTTAAAGCATACTTGAAACTACAAAAAGAACTTGGGAAAATGAATGTCACCTCTAAAGATCTTTCAAAACTGTTTATGATGATTAACTGCGTTGTGCGTGAAGGGGTTGTAACAAAAGGCCATCATTTAAATACACTTAGGGAAGAGAGGAATGACAGAGCCCATGGCGATGTACCTAGTGAAAAGGAAAGATATATTTTATTTAATAAAGCTCATTATATCGCAGATCTTTTTGTAAAATACATATGTAGTTTTAAAGAATTAACTGTTTAAATAAAAATCTAACAAAGCACTTCAAACGGAACAAAAACAGTTGGTTAGGTTCCGCTTCGCTACACATTTTAACCAACTATTTTTGTCCGCTTAAGTGGGCGTTAGTGCGTCAAGCAAAGCTTGATGCATCTTGCAGGGTGTAAGTCCCTGTCAGGCAAGGTTTAACCAACCACCTGTATCGAGTGTTGCGCCTTTGGCGGAGTCTGGGATTCGTGTAACACTT
>NZ_JAHNZV010000220.1 GCF_022267535.1 Psychromonas antarctica | reverse complement strand
CGCTAGTAGTTAGCGTTTAATAATAAATATTTTATTAAACGGTGATCTTCCTACAGAGGACTTTCACCTCATTAGTTCATGCCCATGCTGGGCGTACACAAGCTGTTGCACTCGGACTCGATACAGTTGTCGCGGTTTTTGCTAAAAGAAAGAGCGGCAAAAACAGCACCAACTTACCCGCCGGTGAACGAGGAGTTAGTTGCCCCGCATCCTAAATCACCGAATGGCACTTTCTATACCATGGGTGTTAGCTTGCTTTTTATTTATTTGTTGATGTATTTTTATGTTTAATTTGGAATGCAGGGTGATGAAATAAACCTTATAGGATATAACATATGTCTGCACGAACGGTTACACATAATAAAGCGATACATATTGTTGAAAAATCGATGACTGTCGATCAATTAATTATGATTATGTATAACTCCCCAACTCAAATCGTTTATGATCATTTTAAAATGGTTAATTCTCATTTAAAAAAACAATATGGTACAAGTTGGACAAATTGTTTTGTTATCTCCAGCTAACAGCAAAGAGTGTACTGTGGAAGAAGCTGAATTTTTAGATATAGCAGAATCTGTTGATCGCACACTCTTAAAGCTCGATAGTTCAGAGCGTCAAATTTTGGCAAAACGATATGATTTGTTGTCGAATGTTGCGAGCTATAACGGTTTATTGTTAGGTGTAAGTAATACGGCGTGGAATGCACATACTAGCTAAGTAAAGTCGATTTTAAAAGATTTGGAACGCGCTTATGTTAATAGCTTTAACTCTACTGGCAATTTAAATAATCAAAGCTTTTTTACTAGAAGAAAAGTCTATTTCCAACGTCTTGACAATGCACTCAGTCGATTCGGTCTGCCTGCAATGAGTGGGAGGTTGCTCTCTGGTGACGTCCGAAGCAATTTAGGGCTTAGTAGCAAAAGTATTGTTCATCAATGGAGTAAGCAATCAGGTAATGTAACGAGCATTCCTAATTTTGCTAAAAATTATGAAACTGTCGCTAAAATGTCACGAAATTTAAAGCGTGTCGGTTATGTTGGAATCGCTTTAACAGGAGTTGATGCTGTTGTTAATATCCAAAAAGCTTGCACTGTAGGTGATGCTGCAACTTGTAGTAAAGCTAAATATACTCAAACCGGTAAAGCAACCGGAAGTATTGGTGGAGGTTATTTTGGCGGAGCACTTGCATATGCTGGCTGCAATATTTTATTCGGCGTTGAGAGCTTCGGAACAAGTTTATTTTGGTGCACAATAGTTGCTGGTTCTGCGAGTGGCTATGTTGGAGGAAATGTACTTGGTTCACTTGGAGAGTCTGCTGGTGAAGAGCTTTATAAAGTGAATGGTATAAAATGATTTTTCTTAATAGTTTAACAAATGAACAAGTATTATTATTGGTTGTTTTTCCAATTGGTTTGATTTTTGGATTTGTTAGTTTTTGTTTTGTAATTTATTTAAAAATGAAATGGTTGAAATTAGTCGAAGATGAAATAGATCGTGGTTATTACTCTTTTTCATCCAATATTTTCTCTGCGGGGGTAGGAGTGTCTCGCTATGCCCTTATATTCCAATTTGATTGGCAAGCTAAACGTTGTAATAGACTTAAAGAGAGAGACAAAATACCAAAAGAAATACAGCGCTTATTTATTTTAAGCCATATTTTTTTGTTAATAGGTTTGGTGATTGCTTTTGGTGCAGCATTGCTGCATAGTTTTATATTCAATAGATAGCCTATTTGGAGCGCGGTTTGAAAGTAACGATCGTTCGGCAACTAACAACACGCCCTGAGGTGGACCGCAAGTAAAAATTAGCTAGTTATTGCAAATTTTAACAGCGGTGAGCCTCTTCGTTTCAGTGCTTCTAAATATTTTGACTCATCGTACGGTGTGTTGGTTTTCC
>NZ_JAHNZV010000022.1 GCF_022267535.1 Psychromonas antarctica | reverse complement strand
TTGATAGGCAAGGTGTGTAAGTGCAGTAATGTATTGAGCTAACTTGTACTAATTACCCGTGAGGCTTAACCATACAACACCTAAATGGTGTTGCGTAGCAACGACATTTAGGTGTCCGGCAACAAATAAACGTTTTTTTTTATTTGTGAGAGGCACCTAAGTAGCGCTACACGTAACCAAGACAAACAAAAATATGCTTGCGACCCATATTTTACAAAAAATTATTATTGCCTGATAAAACAAGAACAACAAAACAGCTTTTCTAATTAACTTTTTCGTCTAGTAAACATAGCGCTGTGGTCCCACCTGAATCCATTCCGAACTCAGAAGTGAAACGCAGCTGCGCCGATGGTAGTGTGGGGTCTCCCCATGTGAGAGTAGGTCATTGCTAGACACCTAATAAACGAATAATCCCTGTTGACTAAGTCAGCAGGGATTTTTTCGTTTAAGCGCTTAACGCGATGACTACTCGAGCATGGGAAATAAAGAGCAGCCACGCAGTGGCATTCAGATCATGTGATAGTAGGGCGAGTTTGCCGCTAGGCAAGAGTCACGAGCGGACGAGCTCTGCGAACCCTGACCATCGCCAATCGGCCCTCTTTATTATAAAGAATACGGAAAATCCCTGTTGACTATGTCAGCAGGGATTTTTTCGTTTAAGCGCTTAACGCGATGACTACTCGAACATGGGAAATAAAGAGTAGCCACGCAGTGGCATGCAAAACCTGTGATAGTAGGGCGAGTTTGCTGATAGGCAAGTGTCACGAGCGGGTGAGCTCTGCGAGCCCTGACCATCGCCGAGCGGCCTCTTTATTATAAAGAACACGATAACCCCCCCATTCTTCGAAAGAAGGGTGGGTTTTTTTTCGTTTAAGCGCTCTTCTACATAGTTCATCTATTTTCTTTATAACGGTTTACCCTTTTATTGATTTATATTCTATGGGGCACGCTATACTTGTACCAATCTGAAAAATCTACTAGTCTGTTTTTGGACAAGTGGATTTAAGCGCTTAATAGAGGTACGACTAAAGCCGTACTTCTATGAATAGACCAGAATATTAAGTGGATTGGCATTATACTAAATCTACTTTTTATTTATGCGTTTGTGCTTACTTGTTAAAACCGTTGTTAGCTTTGTTATTGACTTTGTAATTAGAACAACTAATTACCGCAATAATCACCTTGCTTGCGATCATTTTCCTTACGCCTAAGTAGATCTTTAAACTAGTGAAATTATTGTTAGTCCTGGTGAAAACTTTTTATTTATCAATGGAATTTATATGAAAAAAGCTGGCTTTAGTTTAATTGAAATAATGATTACCAGCTTTGTTTTGGCACTTGGTTTACTCGGTTTGGCTGGAATGCAATCTACCGCGATCAAGTCGAGAGTTGAAATTCAGCAGCGCACATTAGCTAATTCACTTGCTGCGGATATTAGCGAACGTATGCAGCTAAATCGGCAGTGGTTGCAGGCCGCTGGAAATGATTACGCAATTTCTAGCTTGATGGAAGCCAATCTAACCGCTCCTACTTGTGTTGATAATGAGGCCGTCTTTGATAATTGTAGCGGGGAAGACATTAAAAATAATGATCTCTATGAGTGGAAAAACAAATTCATTGGCGCCAATGTTGTTAGTGCTACGGGTAGTAATGCCGGATTGATAGAAGCGGATGCTTGCATTGAGGTAGATAGTGATAATATGCACATCATTGTTTTAAGCTGGTTTTCTATCATTAAAAGTAAAGATGCAGCTGCTGGGGATGCAGTCGGGGCTTTAACATCCAAGTGCGGAGTCGCGAACACTTCACGGCGGCAGCTGATGGTAAAAACTTATGTGGGTAAATCGATATGAAGCCATCTCTAGCACCATTTCCCCCACTTAGAAAACGCCAGTTTGGTTATTCAATTATAGAGTGGATGATTGTTATTATGCTCACGCTTTTTTTAACAGCTGGTGTATTAACGGTTTTTGTTTCTAGCCAACGTGCAACAACGGAGGCATTGGGCAGTGGGGAGCGTCAAGAAAACGCATCGTTTGCATTACAGATTATCACCAGAGAATTAAAGCAAGCATATTTCTTCGCACAAGCAACCGGTGAAAATAAAGAGTTGTGGAATTTGAATGGGGCTGCAATCGCTCCTAGTTTCGATTGTCTCGATGCTACGGGAAGTGGAACATTCCCAAGCGCGGGTCAATATCGACCGCTGTGGGCATCTACTGTGCCTGCTGTTATGGCCTCTTTAGAAATGAGTTGTATTGATGATAGCGATAGTGCAACCACGCTTATTACTGGTAGCAGCTTTATCTCGGTAATGCGAGCCAGAGGCTTCGCAGAAACGGTGCCATTTAAGGCTAATTCATACTATCTTGATATAAAACCAACAGGGATAACCGTCTATTTAGGCGATGCTAGTGCTCTAACAACCGGCTCTGTTGCACCTGTATGGCAATATATTCGTCATGTTTATTACTTAGATAAACAAGATGATATACCGCGGTTACGCCGCCTGCGACTTGAAAAAAATAAAATGGTTCGAGAAGAGGTTCTGGTTGAAGGAATCGAAGATATGCAGTTTATGTTTGCTTTAGATAAACTGATTGCTAATGAAAGAGATGGTTCTATGCATGCGCTTGTTGGCACGCAGCAAGTCGCTGCTAATGATTGGGACAGTGGACGTGTTATTGGTATTAAAGTTTATTTACTAGTACGCGCACTAAAACAGACGGCTGGTTATGTTAATAATGATACTTATCAAATGGGAACTAAATCTTTTTCCGCCCCAGGTGATGGTTATAAAAGGCAGTTAGTTTCGCATGTGATTACTTTCCAAAACAGCGTGGTATTAGTCGATGATTAGTCTACAGAAACAAAATGGCATGGCTCTATTTATTGCGATGTTGGTCCTCCCATTACTTCTAGTGCTTGGGGTGTTGGTCATGAACCATAGTTTTTTGGGGCTGAAAATAATTGATACGCGCGTTATGCAGGGAGAGTCAAATCTCAAGTTAACTGGTGCAGCACAAGATATTTTGCATCAGACTGGTAGTGCGACAAAATTTGCGGAGGCACTGCCTTCTGCAAGTTTTACATCGAGCTTATTTGGCGAAGTTAACGCTAGCGTTGACTTGCAGGGGGAGCTAAATTGCAGGCGAAGAATGCAGGCGAGCGGTAGTAATTTTAAATGCAAATATTTACAGCTTAATTTAAATCATGCTTATGGCCGAGAACAAACGGGAGTAAGGTGGGCGATCAACTCTATGGGGCTAGGGGTTGAGCAGCCGATTATTGTTGATTAGCAATAAACAGATGATCTAGATATTGTTGTCGAACAGGAAAAATGGAGTCAATATTATGCTAATAAAGCGATTTTTAATAGTGCTATGTAGTGTCTTTTGTACCACTGCCTTAGCAGATGATACCGAACTTTTTGTGGCGGATGTTAGCGCGCAAAATGGGATTCGCCCGCAAGTGCTTATCGTTTTTGATACTTCAGGTAGTATGACAAGTTCAGAGCAGGTAGTACAAGAGCCATACGATCCAAACCATGATTATGGTGCTGGTAGTAATGCCAATAAAATTTACTGGACTAGGGTCGGCGGTGAAACGCCCAGTACTGATAGTAATCAATATTTTTTAACCAGTAAGAATAACTGCCAAGCTTCAGTCGGTTTGCTTATTTCGGCCGGATTATACAATGGTAATGTGCGCCGCTGGGTACCAAATAAAAAAAGCTCCCGTTCTCGCTGGAAAACGTTATATCGCAATAGCGGCGAGTTATTTGAATGTAAAGATGATGTCCTCAATGCTGACTCGCGTAACCCTGCCACTACAAATGACCTTGGTTTTCCAAAAGATGGCCGTTCAGGCCCTTATATTACTACCGTTAATAACATTTTTTCGGGTAGCGATGCGGTGACGCTGTATTCAGGTAATTATATCTATTGGTACAATACGGTTGGAGTGACCAATAAGAGTCGTTTAGTTATCGCCAAAGAGGCGATTGAAAACTTAATAAAAAGCACTCCTTCAGTCGATTTTGGTTTGGCGGTGTTCAACTATAATTATGGTACTCCAGCGCGTAACGGTGGACGTATTGTCGATAAAGTGATGACTCGAGATCAATCTGAAGCGCTAGGGGAAACTCAAGGACTTATTGATAAAGTAAATAGCCTTATTGCCAGTGGTAATACACCGCTTTGTGAAAGTATGTATGAAGCATACCGTTATTATGCGGGAAAAGGGGTTTATTATGGCGATGATGATTCCACTGCAATGCCAGTACGTGATAGCAGCGCTGAAACCGATGGTGTGTACCTTTCTCCTTTTAAACCTTGTCAGGAACGTGCTTACGTTATTTTAATGACAGATGGACAACCAACCAGTGATGGTGATGCAAATTCATTAGTTGCTACACTGACGGGTAAAGGATCGATTGAAGATAGCTATATGCCGACATTAACAGAGTGGATGAATAACTTTGATATTGATGGTGACTCAAGCAATGGTGAACAGCATATAACTACCTATACCATCGGTTTTGGTCAAAGTGCGGTTGATGATGCGGGTAAATTATTGACTGAAACGGCTGTTCGTGGAGGCGGTGAATACTACCCCGCTACTAGTTCCGCTGCATTGCAAAAAGCCTTCCAAGCGACTATTTTAGATATTTTAAATAGTTCTTCTAGCTTATCTTCTCCGGCAATAGCTAATAATAACTTCGATAGGACACGGAGCCTAGATTCGGTATATTACTCTATGTTTATGCCCAGCAATAAATCAGTTTGGCAAGGTAATATTAAAAAACTGACCATGAATGCAGCAGGTATATTAGTTGACCGTTTGGGCGTGCCTGCAATAAATGCTGATGGCAATATTAAAGACAATGCTTCAACGTATTGGGGGGGCGATCAAGATGGTAATGCGGTTGCCGAGGGGGGGATCGCATCAATGTTGGGCGATACCACTACGCGTAAAATATTATCAAATATAAGTGCAAGCGCGTTGCTGGAGCCAACTGCTGCAAATCTTAAAACCTACTATGGCTTAACGACTGATGCACAGCTTTCTCTGGAGTTAGATGTCGATCAAAGCGATTTGAGTGATTATTTGAATTGGTTAAAAGGGTTAGATGTTGATGATCAAAATGTTAATGGTCAAGTCACTGATTATCGTAGTGATATTTTTGCAGATCCTTTGCATTCAAAACCGTTAGCCATTACTTATACAGAGAATGACCAACAAGTGGTACGTTTATTGGTGGGTACGAATGCGGGATTCTTGCATATGTTTACCGATAACGGGGATACTGTTAGTGAGAATTGGGCATTTATTCCTGCGCAGTTGTTACCTTATGGCCTTTCTTTAAGGGATGCTCCTGATTCAAGTGCCCATCAATACGGTCTGGATCTCTCTCCTATTGCTATTAAGGTCTACCAGTCTGGATCGGTGCAGAAAATAATCGCCATTGTTGGAATGCGCCGTGGTGGTGGCAGTTATTATGCTTTAGATATAACCAATGCTGATGCGCCTAAGCTTGCTTGGAAAATAGATGCTGCTACGGCTGGGTTTACCGAGTTAGCGCAGACGTGGTCAATGCCTAGCATTGGAACTTTCTCCTACAAGGAGGGTAGTGTCGCAACGGTTAAGCCTGGATTAGTTTTTGGTGGCGGTTATGATACCAATAAAGACAACTGTACCCCTTCTATCGATGAAACATGTAATGATGTAAGCGGACGAGCTATCTATATTGTCAATGCGCTAACGGGTGATAAAATCTGGTCGGTTGATGGTGCAAGTTGTACTGTTGATGATAAGCACTGTATTCGCGATAGCATCCCAGCCCAAGTAGGGATATTAGACAGCGATGATGATGGATTCATTGACCGCATATATGCGGGTGATACCGGGGGCAATGTGTGGCGAATGGATTTATCTGGTGGAGACACGAGTAAATGGTCGATTATTAAGTTTGCAAGTCTAGGAGGGGATACGGCGAGCACCGACCGGCGTTTCTTTAACGCGCCTGTTATTGTGCGTACCTTTGAAAATAATGTGGTGAAAAGTGAAAGCGGGCAGTTCGCTTATAACAAAGTACCTTATGACGGCATTTTATTTGGATCGGGGGATCGTGCTCATCCGGCTTCGAGTGTTGCTGTTGATGATGCATTCTATTTACTACACGATTATACAATCGCACCGACACTGTTTGGCGGAGTGGGTTTTCCTGAAAAACCTGCCGCCATCACTGTCAATAACCTCTACGATATTACCAGTGACCCCGTAACCTCATATACGGGCGAAGAAGTGTTAAATGTCTTTGCGGATATGAGTAATTTATCTGGCTGGCAATATCGTTTTACATTGTCAGGTGAAAAAGCATTAGGGCAAGGTGCGGTGCTTGAGGGCACGGTCTACTTCACCTCCTTTGTTCCTAACTCGACGGTTAATATTGGCTGTGGTGTCGGTGATTTAGGTACAGGGTGGTTGTATGCGGTTGGTTTGCATACAGGGCAAAGTCGATTTACTAATGATAAAGGGGAGCCTGAGCCTAAAAAAGATATCGGCTCGCGGGTGCCAGACTCATTAGTTATTCATGCCGGTGTCGATGATGATGGCAATAGTGTGATCCGTTTACTGGGTGTGGGTCAGGGAGATAAAATAACGGTTATTAATGCTGAAACAGGAGAGGAGCAGGTCATCCACACCGGGACTGTTGATACTCAAACCGATATGATGCCACGTCGAATATATAGTTATTTCGAAGAAAAATAAGGGCAGATAAATACTCGTCATCGAATCAGGTTTTTAAAGGAAGAGTGAATGAAGAAGAGTGGTTTTACTTTAATTGAGTTATTAATAACCATTGCTATTGTAGGCATACTAGCGGGTGTTGCTTATCCTAGTTATATGCAACACGTTTTGAAATCGAAACGCAGCGAGGCGCAATCTACATTAATGGATCTCGCTAATCGCCAAGAGATGTATTATTTGGATCACCACCAGTATGCAACTAATTTAAATAGTGAATTAGGCCTGTCTGCGAACCCTTTTATTACGAGTAATGGTTATTACTCAGTAACGACAAGCTCTGCAGCGGCTACGGGTGATTTTACTTTAACAGCAACCGCTATCAGTACTCAGGCTGCAGATAACGACTGTGCGAAACTGAGTATTACTCAGGAACTCGCTAAGGATGCATTTACTTCTGCTGGTGATAAAAATGAAAATTGTTGGAAGTGACAATTGCTATATAAGGATAAATAGATGAAACGTAAAATATTACTGGTGGCGAGTGCACTTTTTTTATCCAGTCCACTCATTTTTGCGCAAAGCGCAGAGCGGATACATTATAAATGCCATCTGACACTCAATAATAAGAGTGACGTTGTGCATCTGTTTGTTACAACGGACAAAACGCAGAGTGAGTTTGAAAAAGGGCTCATTGGGCAAATTGTTTATTCTGCCGACGGTGTTAGCGGATCGGCAATAGAGCGCATTTACGAATGCGTTAAAGCAGATAAAATATTTAAAAATAAAGACGCAAGAGAGTTAGAGCGGATCACGCCGTTTTAGGGGAATTATCTTGTTTTTTATTAATCGCAATTATTGACATCAACAATTTTAGCTCGCCCGCTATAGGCAACCTGTACGCCGATTGCACCATCATGACTGCAGTACCTAAACAGTGCAGAGCTTCCTGTTATTTGCCCATCCGGTGTGAAAGTGACGCTGGATGTGGGGAAAACCAGCGTGTCAATAGTATTAAAACTATCTCCAGACAGAAGTAATACTTCTCCGCTATCGTAAGTTTTACTTTGATTACTATCAATAAATACATCTATTCCTTTTATCCAGTTATTAGAACAGCTATTGTTCTCTAACGGACAGGCAGTGATATAATTAATCAGGCTGACAGATTGACTGCGCGCGAACAGGAGCTTGTTTTGAATGGTAATAGCGGCAGCGCTTAAACGATTATTTTGTATTAATGTTTGGAATCCAGGAATACCAATAGTTATTAATAACATACTAATTATTAATACGATAATAAGTTCTAAAAGTGTGAAACCTCGCACAGCAGCCATATTTACTTCCTAGTGGTAGAGGAGAAGATAGCAGTGTAATATTATTTTGTATTTACTGCCTGTATATTTACTTTAATTGTATTACAGTTAGCAATTCTTATTCGCTTAAACACCATATAAAGAGATCATGATGAAAAAAATAGAAGCAATAATTAAACCATTTAAAATGGATGATGTTCGGGAAGCACTTGCGGGTATCGATATTACAGGGATGACAGTGTCAGAAGTAAAAGGTTTTGGACGTCAAAAAGGGCACACTGAATTATATCGAGGTGCTGAGTATATGGTTGATTTCTTACCTAAAGTAAAAATTGAGCTGGTTGTAAAAAAAGAAGATGTCGAGCGCTGTATTGAAGTGATTATAGCGACAGCGCAAACTGGCAAAATTGGTGACGGTAAAATATTTGTTATGCCTGTGGAACGTGTTATTCGAATTCGTACGGGTGAAGAAAATGAGGAAGCGGTTTAAACTACAATTCACAAAAAGGAGAGCAATGCTCTTCTTTTTGTAAATTATTTTGTCTGCTTATTACTGGTCTTTATTGTCATTCTCATAGCGCGCTAGGAGATGGTTTTGGGGAAAGTTTAACTTCAATACCGCGATTGCATTCTCTTTCGGCTGAATTACACCGAGCGCTTCATAACCCTCAACCATTATTTCTAATGCGCCTTCAACGGCAGAGGTATCTGGGTAGTTATTTAATACTATTTTTCCACGGTTAATTGCAGCGATATAAGCTTCGCGTTTAATATACCATTGACCAATAGCCAGTTCATAGCGTGCTAATCTATCTTTAATAAAAACGATTCGTTGTAATGCATCCGCTGCATACTGACTGCTCGGGTAGCGTTTAACAAGGAATGCAAAGTCCTTAAACGCTTGTTGAGAATTACTGGGATCACGATTAAAACGATCAATACCAAATAAGTTTTGGAAAAATTGCTGATCCGTTGCCATATAAGTTAAACCGCGCATGTAATAAAGGTAATCAAGATCTTCATGGGTTGGGTTTAAACGCATAAATCGGTTAATACTTGCCAAGGCTAAAGCGGTTTCATCCTGTTTGTAATAAGCATAGATAAGATCTAATTGCACTTGATCTGAATGCGGGCCAAACGGGTAGCGGCTATCCAATGCCTCTAATATTTCTGTTGCTTTTTCAAAATTTGCTGACGCTAATGCAATTTTTGCATCCGCATAAAGTACCACTGGTGGTTTATCTTCGACTTTTGGCTTTTCACTTTTTTTAGAGGAGCAGCCAGTCGCTAATAAAACAATAAAAACAGAGGTCGTTAATAGTCTGAGGATCTTTTTCATAAGTGTTATAATGCCAATGCAGATAAATAGCACAGTATCTTCTATAGACTAAAAAAAGAAAAGTTAAAAAAGATAAAATGTGACAAGATCGCAGTGCAAACAATCAAATTAAGCTTATTTATCCAATTACAGATAATAAAACGCAGTTAAAAATAGAGAAAAGAGAACAAATATATGAGTCAACAGTTAAAACTCAGTGCAGAAGTTACTGACGAGCAGTTAGGATTCCGCCTAGATCAGGCCGTAGCGTCGCTATTTCCTGACTACTCTCGCACCCGTATTAAAGAGTGGATTCTGGCCGATATGGTCAAAATTGACGGCGAAGTCATTCCTCGCCCGCGCGAAAAAGTTTATACAGGGCAAATAGTTGATGTCGACGCCATATTAGAAGATGAAGTGGTATTTAAAGCGCAAGATATCAAATTAAATATCGTCTATGAAGATGATGATATTTTAGTTATCAATAAACCAGCAGGTTTAGTCGTGCATCCCGGTGCAGGGAATTCTGATGGTACGATTTTAAATGCGCTATTGCATTATTTTCCTGATATTGCAGAAGTACCACGAGCAGGCATTGTTCATCGTCTCGATAAAGAGACCTCTGGTTTAATGGTGATAGCCAAAACTGTACCTGCACAAACGCACTTAGTCGCAAGTTTACAAGCACGCGAAATCACACGTGAATATGATGCTATTGCAATGGGCTGTTTTACTGCTGGTGGTCGTGTAGAGGCAGCCATTGGTCGTGACAAAGCCAATCGTGTCAAAATGGCTGTTAGCACAATAGGTGGGAAGCACGCGGTAACCCATTATCGTGTGGCCGAAAAATATCGTGCCCATACACGCCTTCGTCTTCGTTTGGAAACAGGCCGTACGCACCAAATTCGAGTACATATGGCGCATATTGGCCATGTGTTAGCCGGCGATCCTGTTTACGGTGGTCGTCCTCGCCCACCTAAAGGTGCATCTGAGGATTTGATTAGCACTCTGCGGGCTTTTAAACGCCAGGCTCTCCATGCCACTATGTTACGTTTAGAACACCCAATAACGGGTGAAATGATGGAATGGCACGCACCTGTGCCAGAAGATATGGCTGAGCTAGCTCGCGTATTACGTGCTGATGCTGTTTTCTTCGCACAGTAGAAAAATGCTAAAGTTTATAACGCCCAATTGGTCAGCGCCTGCACATATTCACGCCTTTTCGACCACTCGATTAGGCGGGTCTAGTCGCGATCCTTACCAAGGATTGAACCTCGCTTTACATGTTCAAGATGATCCCGTTATTGTTCTAAAAAATCGCATTTTATTGGCCGATTCTCTTGCTTTACCGGGGCCCTTATTTTGGTTAAAGCAAACACACAGCACAAACTTGTTGAAGCTTGATGCGGATAGCTCTGATTCCGTTATGGCAGATGCGATTTGGACGCCACTAAAAAACAAGCCCTGTATCGTCATGACCGCTGACTGCCTACCTGTGTTGATCACTGATAAAAAAGGATCTTTTGTGAGTGCTATACATGCCGGCTGGCGGGGTCTATCAGATGGTATTATTGAACAGTCCATTGTTGCGATCTGTGACTCACTAAAGATTAATTCAACTGAGCTGTTGGTGTGGTTAGGCCCTTGCATTGGTAGGCACGCTTTTCAAGTCGGGAATGAGGTTCGAGCTGAATTTATAGCGCAAGATAAACTGGCTGTATCCGCTTTTACGGCAGATAAAGATCGTTGGTTAGCCGATCTGCAGCAATTAGCTATGTTGCGTTTAGCGCCTTTTAATATTACACAGATAACCCGCAGCGACCATTGTACTTTTACTGAATCAGAACTTTTCTACTCTTATCGGCGTGATGGGAATACGGGACGCATGGCAAGTTTAATTTGGATTGATTAAGTTATTGACATTTGTAAATAAACAGCATTTAAAAGTATTACCGGCACCATTTTTGAACCTCTCACCTTGATATATTGTTAATAAACCTCCATCTTCATTGTATAGAGAATTCTTGGAGGACCAAGTCATGCGTTTAGATAAATTAACCAGTAAATTTCAATTAGCCATTTCCGATGCCCAATCACTCGCCTTGGGTCGCGATCATCAGTATATTGAAGCGACACATCTGATGTTGGCATTGCTCAATCAAGATGGTGGCTCGATTCGCCCCATTTTAGCGGATTTAGAAGTTGACCTTAATTTACTGCGCTCGCAGCTATCGACGGAATTAGACAAAATACCAAAAGTATCTGGGATTGGCGGCGATATCCAACTTTCTGCTCAACTAGGTACTCTTTTTAATCTTTGTGACAAATACGCACAAAAATCTAAAGACAAGTTTATCTCGTCCGAGCTTTTTTTACTTGCAGCCTGTGAAGATAAAGGTGCACTAGGCGTTATTTTAAAGCAATTAGGAATAAGTAAAGAAAAAGTAGCGGCATCGATTGATAAAATTCGTAATGGCCAAAAAGTTAACGATCAAAATGGTGAGGGGCAAGAGCAAGCACTCGCTAAATACACCATCGACTTAACCGAGCGAGCAGAGCAGGGTAAGCTAGATCCTGTTATCGGACGTGACGATGAAGTGCGCCGCATGCTGCAAGTATTACAACGGCGCACCAAAAACAATCCAGTCATTATTGGCGCGCCAGGTGTCGGTAAAACGGCAATTGTTGAAGGACTTGCACAACGAATAGTAAATGGTGAAGTGCCGGAAGGGCTAAAAAACAAACGGGTATTATCACTGGATATGGGTGCTTTAATTGCGGGGGCGAAATATCGTGGCGAGTATGAAGAGCGTTTAAAATCTGTCTTAGCAGAGTTGGCCAAAGAAGAGGGACGTGTGATCCTCTTTATTGATGAACTGCATACGATGGTCGGCGCAGGGAAAACCGAAGGATCGATGGATGCCGGCAATATGCTAAAACCGGCTTTGGCACGCGGTGAACTGCATTGTGTTGGTGCAACGACACTTGATGAATATCGTCAATATATTGAAAAAGATGCAGCCCTTGAGCGCCGTTTCCAAAAGGTGCTGGTGGAAGAACCGAGCGTAGAAGACACTATTGCTATATTACGTGGTTTAAAAGAGCGTTATGAGTTGCACCATAAAGTAGAAATTACCGACCCTGCCATTGTCGCGGCAGCTACGCTTTCACACCGTTATATTGCTGATCGTCAGTTGCCCGATAAAGCGATTGATCTGATTGATGAAGCTGCATCAAGTATTCGCCTACAGATGGACTCTAAACCGGAAGAGCTTGATAAACTCGAACGGAAAATAATTCAACTGAAATTAGAGCAGAAAGCACTGCAAAATGACAGTGATGATGCGAGCATTAAACGTCTGCAGGATATTGATGATGTGCTGGCCGATAGAAACCGAGAGTTTCAAGAGCTTGATGAAATCTGGAATACAGAAAAGGCGGCGCTTTCTGGTACTCAAAATATTAAAAAAGCATTGGAACAGGCGCGCTTAGATTTGGAAGTTGCTAGTCGCGCCGTTGATTTAACACGCATGTCCGAATTGCAATACGGTAAAATTCCCGAATTAGAAAAACAACTGGATCTTGCAACCCAAGCGGAAATGCAAGAAATGACACTGTTAAAGCATTGCGTGACAGAGAATGAAGTTGCAGAAATTCTCGCCCATTGGACCGGTATTCCGGTAGCAAAAATGCTTGAAGGGGAGCGTGATAAACTCTTAAAAATGGAAACTCAACTGCATTCGCGTGTTATTGGGCAGAATGAAGCAATTGATGCAATTGCCAATGCTATTCGCCGCAGTCGGGCGGGGCTAAGTGATCCAAACCGTCCGATCGGCTCATTTCTTTTTCTTGGGCCTACCGGAGTGGGTAAAACGGAATCCTGTAAAGCACTAGCCAATTTTCTTTTTGACAGTGAAAATAATATGGTACGTATCGACATGTCTGAGTTTATGGAGAAACACTCAGTGGCACGATTGGTCGGCGCACCTCCGGGTTATGTGGGCTATGAAGAGGGGGGGTATCTGACTGAGGCTGTGCGCCGTAAACCCTATTCGGTTATTTTGCTAGATGAAATTGAGAAAGCACATCCGGATGTCTTTAATATCTTATTACAAGTTTTAGACGATGGACGCTTAACCGATGGGCAAGGGCGTACGGTCGATTTTAAAAACTGCGTAATTATTATGACCTCTAATATTGGATCGGAACTGATTCATGAGCGTTTTGATAAAGTTGGTTATGAGCAGATAAAATTGGCATTACTTAATGAACTGGGCAATCATTTTCGCCCTGAGTTTTTAAATCGCATTGATGAGACGGTGGTTTTCCATCCTTTAGGGAAAAAACATATTAAATCTATTGCAATTATCCAGTTAGATGAGCTAAAAGAGCGCCTTAAAACACGTGATTATCATTTGAATTTTGATCCGTCAGCAATCGAGCTGTTAGTGACTGCGGGTTACGACCCGGTGTATGGTGCAAGACCTTTAAAACGAGCCATTCAGCAGTTGTTAGAGAACTCCTTAGCGCAGGAGATCCTCTCAGGAAGCTTGTCAACAGGCAAACAGATAGAGGTCACCGTCAAAGAGGGGAAAATTAATTTTTCACAGTAGAGATATAACCGTCTGTTTATAAGACAAGTGGCCTGACTATTAAGTCCGGCCATTTTTGTTGTACTATTTATTCTGCAAGGCGATGAGGCTTATCTGTAATCAGAGGAGGTACACCGCCTGAGCTTTTTTATCACAGACTGATTTTTTGAAAAAAAGTACGATATAACCTGTTTTTATGGTGGTGAGAAGTAGAATCTATTAAGGGAAAAACGATGCTTGATGCTATCTGTATTTATAATAAAGATAACTCCGTAACCTACTCTATTTTTGAATTTAAAGCGTTGCCGGAAACCCAGATAGATAAGTTACGTTACTCCCTGTTATGTCCCGTTTGTCTGCAGAAAGCTTATTTTCGTCGCGCATCTAAAGATGGTAAACAGGCCTGTTTTGGAGCGCGTTATCACCAGCTTGATTGTGCTGAGTTTAATCCTTCGGTACGTAAAAGTGAAGAAGACAGGCAGGTTTCAGAAGTTGAAAAAGTACTGTTAGAAGATAATGCATTAGTGATTGATTTTAATCAGCCAATGAAAAAGCTGAAAAAAGAGCGCCCGATAGATCAAGATAACAAGCTCAGCCGCTCAATGCTTGAGCATAAATTAACCCGCAGCTCTTCAGAAAATCAAGAAAAGTTAACAGTGCAAGCAGATCAATCGAAGGCCGCCAAGCAAGGGCTTGGCAAACTGCTGATTAGTTTGTTGCGGGGAAGTTCGCTCGCGGCGTCGGATGTTTGGATCTATACCAGCGAAACGCATAAATGGCGAGCTAAAAATCTGTTTGTTAATATTGCCGATGCACAGCCGACAGAGAATGGTGCGCCGCGGATGTACTGGGGAACGCTTTCCCATGCAGATCCAAGCTTGAGCTGGTTAAATCCGGCTGAAGATCGCTGCGTTGGGGTGCCTATCGCAAAATATCGTGAAAAATTATTAAGTCGCTTTGCCATCGAAAATCCACGCGATGTGGAAGGAGCTGGCATTATTCTATTTGGTAAGTGTGTCGAAAGTAAGGATAAAAAACGTAAGTATATTTATCTTTGGGGAAATGATCTACGTTATCTCTATTTATCTAAAGCAAGTGAAGAATAATCCTTTAATAACGACCGCAGAAAAAGGGCACTAAGCCCTTTTTCTGTAAAGTGATAGGGAATTAACCGCCGATAATGCCTTGGCTTTTAAGGTATTCACTGTACGGGCCGTGGAAATCAATTATTTCATTTCCTTTAATTTCAATAATGCGGGTCGCCAGTGAAGAAACAAACTCACGGTCATGACTGACAAACAGTAACGTACCTTCGTAGTTTTCAAGTGCTAGATTTAATGATTCAATCGATTCCATATCCAAGTGATTGGTCGGCTCATCCATTAACAAGATATTTGGCTGATCCATCATTAATTTACCAAATAACATACGCCCTTGTTCACCACCTGAGATTATTTTGACTGACTTGCCAATATCATTTGAGCCAAATAGCAGACGTCCCAGAGTGCCTCGTACAAATTGCTCGTCATTGCCCTCTTTCATCCATTGGCTCATCCATTCTACTAAAGTTTGGTCTTTTTCAAAGGCGTAAGCATGATCCTGAGCATAATAGCCTAAACTAGCGTTTTCAGACCATTTGAATTCACCGGAATCGAGTGGTATTTCACCCATTAAGGTACGTAATAACGTTGTTTTACCGACGCCATTTTGACCGATAATGGCAATGCGTTCACCCACTTCAACCATCAGGTTAAGGTCTTTAAACAATGTGTGATCAAACGTTTTAGTAATACCAATGACTTCAAGCGCATTACGGAACAATTTTTTCTCTTGTTTAAAGACAATATAAGGGTTTACGCGGCTTGATGGTTTAACTTCATCAAGCACAATTTTATCCATTTGCTTGGCGCGTGAAGTTGCTTGCTTAGCTTTTGATGCATTAGCAGAAAAGCGGCTAACGAAATCTTGCAGCTCAGAGAGTTGCGCTTTTTTCTTGGCGTTATCAGAGAGTAGACGTTCGCGAACTTGCGTCGCCGCCGTCATATACTCATCGTAGTTGCCCGCGTATAAACGTAGTTCACCGTAATCGATATCGGCCATATGAGTACATACGGAGTTTAAGAAATGACGGTCATGAGAGATGATAACCATCGTGCACTGACGCGCTTTTAATTCGTCTTCTAACCAGCGGATTGTGTCGATATCCAAGTTATTGGTTGGCTCATCGAGTAGCATAATATCCGGATTTGAAAACAGCACTTGTGCAAGTAACACTCGCAGTTTCCAACCGGGAGCAACGGCAGACATTAAGCCGTAATGCTGTTCCAATGGGATGCCCACGCTGAGTAACAACTCTCCTGCGCGTGAGTCTGCGGTATAACCATCCATTTCTGCAAATTCAGTTTCAAGATCGGCGACTTTCATACCGTCCGCTTCACTCATATCGGGCAAAGAGTAGATACGGTTGCGTTCAGCCATCACTGCCCACATCTCTTTATGACCCATCAATACGGTATCTAATACCGAGAACTCTTCAAAAGCGAACTGATCTTGATTCAGTTTTGCAATACGTTCGTTTGGATCTTTGGCAACATTACCTGCACTCGGCTCAAGATCGCCGGTTAGGATTTTCATAAATGTTGATTTACCACAACCGTTAGCACCAATCAGACCATAGCGGTTGCCGTTACCAAATTTAACTGAGATATTTTCAAAAAGAGGTTTTGCACCAAACTGCATGGTGATGTTATTAGTACTAAGCAAGATAATTTTCCTAAGCGTATATAAACAAATAAAGTGCCGCTATTATACAGAGGAGATTGATTATTTATAGACCAATAGTGATTTAAATCACATCGGATAATAGAGATTATTTTGCTATTGCTCGGTAATGAAGTGATCACTGCGGTTTTTTATTACAGCTGTTGTTTTTAGCTGGTTTTTATTTTCACCAATTTCACGTGTTAAATGAACAAATAATGAGTAAATTTGGCATTGCATATCTCATCTAAATTAGATTATAAATTGAAGCACAACGTTAAAGTAAAAAAGACTACTTTTTTGCAAATCACATCATCTAGATTTAACCTATGTTGATGGCTTTTTATCTCAAGGGTGAGTGATTTAAATCGCTTATGGGCTATTGTTTGCTGTAAGCTTGCCAGCTATTTTGTTTTATCCATTTTATAAAAGAGACTAATCTATGAGTTTTGACTCCCTTAATCTGCCTGAAGAATTACTACGTGCTGTTAAGGAGCAGGGTTATACGGATCCTTCTCCTATTCAGGCTCAGGCAATTCCGGCTGTATTGGCAGGTAAAGATGTAATGGCTGCTGCGCAAACAGGCACTGGTAAAACGGCGGGTTTCACTTTACCGTTATTAGCATTACTAGAAAAAGGCGATCGCCCAAAACCGAACCAAGTAAGAGCGCTTATTTTAACGCCTACGCGTGAATTAGCGGCTCAAGTCCATGCGAGCGTAGCGACTTATGGGCGTTATACTAAACTACGCAGTGCGGTGGTTTTTGGCGGTGTTAAAATTAATCCACAAATGCAGTTGTTGCGTGGTGGACTGGACATACTGGTGGCAACACCGGGACGTTTACTGGATTTGTATAACCAAAACGCGGTGCGTTTTAAGCAGTTAGAAATTTTCATTTTAGATGAAGCTGATCGGATGCTCGATATGGGGTTTATCCACGATATTAAACGTGTGATCGGATTCTTACCGCCTAAACGTCAGAATCTACTCTTTTCTGCGACTTTCTCTGACGATATTCGTAAGCTGGCAAAAGGATTAGTGAATAATCCCGTCGAAATCTCGGTTAGTCCACGTAATACAACAGCCGAAAGCGTGACGCAGTCGCTTTATGAAGTCGATAAAACTAAAAAATCGATTGTGTTAAGCACCTTAATTAAAGACAACGATTGGAAGCAAGTATTGGTCTTTGTAAAAACCAAACATGGTGCTAATCGTTTAGTGAAAAATCTCGATGCGCGCGGTATCAATTCCGCCGCTATTCATGGCAATAAAAGCCAGGGAGCACGTACCAAAGCATTAGCAGAATTTAAAGCGGGACAAATTCAAGCGCTGGTGGCAACCGATATAGCGGCGCGCGGTATTGATATTGATCAACTGCCGCAAGTTGTTAACTTTGATCTGCCCCATGTGAGTGAAGACTACGTGCACCGTATCGGTCGTACCGGTCGAGCAGGTAACGATGGACAAGCCGTTTCATTGGTTTGCAATGAAGAATTTAAACTACTCAGAGATATTGAAAAACTGATCAAGAAAGAGATCCCACGTCATACTTTAAAGGGGTTTGAACCGGGTGAGCCGTTACCGCCTTCAGCATTGGATGCACATGCTGCTCACGCTAAAAAACCTAAGAAAGCACATGTGGGACATCGTGATGGACAACGCTCAGGACCGACTACGGGTAGCAATAAAAAGCAGCGCTCAGCCCGTACTAATTTTGTTGGCGGATAGCTTAACTAATCGCCATCAATAAATGCTTGGCGAAGGCTTAGATAACCGCTGTTATTTAAGCCTTTTTTAGAGCCATGAAGCGCTTCAATAGGCACTGTTTAGTATAAGTAATAGAAGGTTTTAATGAATAAAATAGCAGTCTTTGCCGATGTGCAAAATATCTATTACACCACCCGCCAAGCTTATGGAAAACAGTTCAACTATCGCAAGTTATGGCAGCAAATTGAGCTGCAGGGGGAGATTGTCAGCGCCTTTGCTTATGCCATTGATCGCGGCGATAACCAGCAGAAAAAATTCCAAGAGGTGCTCAAACATATTGGTTTTGAGGTCAAGTTAAAACCTTATATTCAGCGTTCTGACGGCACGGCTAAAGGTGACTGGGACGTTGGCATTACCATTGACATAATGGAAATGGCGGTGCAGGTTGATACTATTATTTTACTTTCTGGCGATGGGGATTTTGCTATTCTATTCGACAAAGTAAAACATACTTACGGAGTAAAAACAGAGAGTTATGGCGTGCCTCAGTTAACTGCAAAGGCATTAATCGATGCGAGTTCTATCTTTCATCCTATCGACAAGCAATTATTGCTCTAATGCTAGCGCTTAATATCCCTTGCTAAATTTCCATAAAAAACATTAAGTTTAGGCCTCCTCTAACCACTCTATTTCTGCATGTTTATCTGATAAGCGGGCAGTAGACTATTATTATTTAACTTACTTTTCTAGTAAAAGTGTGAACTCGCACATATCTAGTGCAGGCGTGCGCGCCCTCAGTGCAATTTACCCACCTATTTTGTAAGGTCAATCGATAACTTGTTGTTATTAATAGTTAATATTTTGTGGCCTGCTTTATGCTAAAGCCCTATCAATGGTGAAAATACATTTTCCGATGTATCCAGACTGATTCTTTGTAAAACCAATAAATATTGCAATAAGTAAGGGGTTAAATGATGCAAACCAATGAACTAAAAAAAACATTAGGGCCGGTCATGTTATGGGGGTTAGGGGTTGGATATGTTATTTCCGGCATGTATTTTGGCTGGAATTTAGGGCTCGCTGAAGGGGGCACATTAGGGCTCGGGATTGCAACGCTGTTTATTATTACGATGTATGTTTGCTTTACATTTTGTTATACGGAAATGGCGTGTGCAATTCCTAAAGCGGGTGGCGCATTTGATTATGCGGATCGTGCGTTAGGAAAAAAATGGGGGTTTATCGCGGGAATGGCACAAAATATTGAATTTGTTTTTGCGCCGCCGGCGATCGCATTTGCGATTGCAGCTTACCTTAATCTTTTTATTCCAGGTGACCATACGATTTTAATCGCTATTGTCACTTATCTTATTTTTACGGGGGTTAATATTGTTGGTGTACGTTTCGCTGCTACATTTGAGTTGTTGATTACGATTATTGCAGTAGGTGAATTACTTCTATTTACTGGTCTGACTCTTCCTCATGTTGAACTATCTAATTTAGCCGTAAATGCACTACCAAACGGAATTTCAGGTATTTTTGCTGCTATCCCTTTTGCTATTTGGTTCTTTTTGGCAATAGAGGGTGTTGCAAATGTAGCCGAAGAAACTGTTAATCCACAACGCAATATTAAACTTGGATTTGGTGCTGCATTAGCGACGCTGGTGACTTTATGTATTTTGGTCTTTATCTCTTCCGTTGGTGTAAATGGTTGGGAATCTGCTGTTTACGCAGCAGGATCAACTGAGGCACAAGATACGCCACTTGTTTTGATTCTATCGACAGTATTAGGTGAGAACTCACCCTTTGTCCATCTCGTTGCGGGTGTGGGTATATTTGGTTTAGTGGCTTCTTTCCATGGAATTTTACTTGCTGGTGGTCGTGCTACCTTTGAATTTGGTCGTGTTGGTTACTTTCCCAAAGCAATGAGTTATATCCACCCTAAGCTCAAAACTCCAGTCGTTGCATTATTGGCTAATACGGCTGTTGGTATCATTGCCTTATTCACGGGTAAGACGGGTGACATTATTACGCTTGCCTGTTTTGGCGCAATTGTGCTGTACGCTATTTCGATGGTTTCATTTATTAAATTACGTAAAGAAGAGCCTGAATTGGCGCGGCCATACCGCGTTAAGCACGGCATCCTAGCATCAAAAGTAGCATTAGTTATTGCTGTTGTTGCCTTGGTTTCGATTACTATCTTTAATTTAACGATAGCGGCGATCTTCTTCGGGATTATGGGGGTTAGCTTTATAATCTTTAATTTATCGGACAGCAATCGAGTAGCAGAACCAGATCAAACATTGGTTTCTAAAACAGCTTAATACCCATCTGCTAACGGCAGTATTTGCTGCCGTTAAGGACTCCTTATGACTCAGTATACTGCTTTGGCAGGCCATACTCGTTTTCAATTTAAAAATTTAGCGACGCTGATGGCCAAAGCAAGCCCATTGCGCAGTGGTGATATACTGGCGGGATTAGCTGCTGATAGTGCTCAAGAACGCGTTGCAGCACAACTCGCTTTGGCCGATGTACCACTTAAAAATTTTCTCAATGAGACGCTTATTCCCTATGAACAAGATGAGGTGACTCGCCTTATTATAGATAGTCATAATACGCTCGCCTTTGCACCTATTAGCCACTTGACTGTTGGCGATTTTCGTAACTGGTTGTTACGCTATGAAACCACCAGTGAGGAGCTACAGAAGGTAGCCGCGGGGATCACCCCTGAAATGGCTGCTGCTGTCAGTAAAATAATGCGTATCCAAGATCTGATTATGGTGGCCAGTAAATGCCAAGTTGTCACCAAATTTCGTAATACCATTGGCCTTAATAAAACCCTTTCAACGCGTTTGCAACCTAATCATCCAACGGATGATCCCGCTGGTGTTGCCGCAACCTTAATTGACGGGCTGCTCTATGGAAACGGTGATGCGGTGATCGGTATTAATCCTGCCACTGATAATTTACAAGCGGTGACCGAGCTGATGAAGATGTTGGATGATGTGATTCACCATTATCAAATCCCCACTCAATCCTGTGTATTAACCCATGTTACCACCCATATCGAAGCGATCAATCGTGGCGCGCCCGTTGATCTGGTTTTTCAGTCCATTGCTGGCACTGAAAAAGCGAACAATGGTTTCGGTGTCAGCTTGTCTATTTTGGACGAGGCTTATGATGCCGCATTAAGTCTAAAACGCGGTACTGTCGGCAATAATGTGATGTACTTTGAAACTGGGCAAGGCAGCGCTCTCAGTGCTAATGCTAATTTCGGAATCGATCAGCAAACCTGTGAGGCGCGAGCCTATGCGGTCGCTCGTCGTTATAACCCGTTACTTGTGAATACTGTGGTGGGGTTTATTGGACCGGAGTATTTATATAATGGCAAACAGATTATCCGTGCGGGTCTTGAGGATCATTTTTGTGGCAAGTTGTTAGGTCTGCCAATGGGGTGTGATATTTGTTACACCAATCATGCCGAAGCTGATCAAGATGATATGGATATGTTGCTCACTCAGCTTGCTACTGCCGGTGTTAATTTTATTATGGGGATCCCTGGCTCAGATGACATTATGCTTAATTATCAAACCACCTCTTTTCATGATGCACTTTATGCTCGTCAGCTGCTTGGGCTCAAACCAGCTCCTGAATTTGATTTTTGGTTACAAGAACAGGGGATCGTGGATCAATTTGGTCAGTTATTAGTCACTGATCATCTGCCAGATCCTTTTGCGCAAGCGGTTAACGATCAAATAAAGGTAGCATCATGAATTCCCAGATAGCAAAAACATTGATTAACAAAAAAGCAGCTTTAGATAACACTGCCGCACAGGTGCAGCTTAACCCTTGGCAGCATCTTCGCCACTATACGGACGCGCGCATTGCACTTGGACGTGCGGGTAACAGTTTACCCACACAGGCACACCTTGCTTTTCAATTGGATCATGCTAAAGCGCGTGATGCCGTGCACCTACCCTTGGATTATGAGCTGCTGGGGAAACAGTTACGTCAATTTGGTTTGCCTGTTATAACCCTTGCCAGTTGCGTAGATAATCGCGCAACTTACCTACAACGACCTGATTTAGGGCGAACCCTGTGTACAAAATCGATTGAGCAACTGCAAGGCTTTAGTCAATTGCAACGCCATATTTATGATCTTGTGATCGTGATAAGTGAAGGTTTGTCCTCTTTAGCGATCACTGAAAATATTGAAAAAATGCTTACTGAATTACTGCCTAGTCTCAATCAAATGGAGTTATCCATTGCACCTATTTGTATTGTACAACAGGGACGAGTAGCCGTTGCTGATGATGTCGGGGTTCATATTCAAGCGCGTATGACGGTTATTTTAATTGGCGAACGACCGGGTTTAAGTTCGCCCGACAGTTTAGGGATCTATTTCACTTATCATCCGGAGACTGGCTGCGCAGACTCTAAACGTAATTGCCTTTCCAATATTCGCCCTCGGGGCATGAGTTATCAGCAAGCTGTAGAACGATTAACTTATTTGATTAAGGAAGCCGATCAACGCGGCTATTCAGGGGTAACGCTTAAAGATGAAACCGAAGTGTCGGATCGCTCCGCGGTTGGGAAAAACTTTTTACTGCCGTTATTACGCAAGGAATATTCTGCCGAATAGTATCTACCCTGCGTGACACCGGCATATAGAAGTCAACGAATATCCTTCGCTTCTCGCAATTTTGCCAGAAAATTTTATGTTAATGCAATGAATCATACCAAAGTCTCCTCGGCTACTTTATTATGCCGCTCTGCAATAAAAAAGTACCTTACTCAATGTTTTCCTTGGAAACCGCTGATTTTAGCAAGTGGTCGCTTTATTGTGTTAACGCTAAACGTAAGCCGTTTTTACTCTTCTGTTGCTTAAGCTGCGGATAACAATCCGGAATCTGTCATAAGAACTGGCTTTTAGGAGTCGTTACTTTATCTATAAGGTTTAACTTTTGAATTCAAAATTAATGGGCGGAAGCCTACTTATCTCAGGCACCGCTTTAGGTGCGGGTATGCTCGCTATTCCCATGGTATTGGCGCAGTTTGGTTTGCTTTGGGGCTCGCTATTAATGCTACTTATCTGGATCGGTACAAGTTATGCCGCGCTATTATTACTTGAAGCGACAATAAAATCAGGGGGGGGGATTGGCATGAATAGTATTGCCCGTAAAACCTTAGGGAAAGAGGGGCAGTTGATAACCAATGTGCTGCTTTATTGTCTGGTTATCTGCTTGATGATCGCCTACATTGTCAGCGCGGCAGATCTGTTGCAAAAAGTATTGCAGAGTTGTTCAATTGATTTGGGCCTAGTCGATTGTCAGGTGATATTCACTTTTGTGGCCGGTTTCTTTGTCGCTCAAGGTACCGCTTCTATTGATAAGCTTAACCGTATTCTCTTTTTTATTATGCTGTTGGTACTCACGGTTAGCCTGCTTTATCTGCTACCGAATATCTCTTTTGCCCATTTAAATTTGTTTGATAGTGAAAATAAAATTGAGCTGTTTAGAAATAGTTCCGTGTTATTTACCAGCTTTGGTTTTATGGTGGTGATTCCCTCAGTGGTAAAATATAACAGCGGTGCCACTCATAAGCAGCTTCGAAATATGGTTCTTATTGGCGCGGCTATTCCGCTACTCTGCTACCTGCTTTGGCTCTTTGCTGTGGTGGGCAATTTACCTGCTGAACAGCTAGTGAAGTTTGCCAATGTTTCAGAATTAATTTCTGTACTTTCCTTGCGCCATAGTTATCTCGGTCCTATTTTATCTTTATTTACAGGGCTGGCTTTATTGACCTCTTTTCTTGGCGTGGCGATGTCACTGTTTGATCAAAACAGTGACCTCTTTAATAAAAATAAAATGATGACCTTTGTGCTGACTTTTTTATTGCCGCTGGTTGGTGCGTTATGGGCGAAAGAGCAGTTTATTAGCGTCTTAGGTTATGCTGGTATGATACTGGTCTTTTTGGCTGTTTTTGTGCCGATGGCGATGGTTTTAAAAGTCAGAACTGTGGCGTTTTCTTCTTTACTCGAAGGTGTTCATTATCAGGTTGCTGGTGGGCGTTTAGCCCTACTCGCAAGTTTTGCTTTTGGCGGTTTATTATTGTTATCACAGCTTTTTTAAATTAATGTTGTGAGCGGCAGTCAATCGCACTGCCGTTGTGCGGTTAGTAAGCCAAAGGGAAGCGAGCCGTAAACTTTTCTTACTCTCGCCAATAAAAGACTGTTTAGGCGATAGCACGCCTGTATAATAGGTTCTCACTTATATATCTGACGGAAGCTTAATGGATCATTCTGTTTTAATCTTATTTATTCCTACTTTCTTTGCTGTTTCTGCCACGCCTGGGCTTTGTATGACGTTGGCGATGACATTGGGCATGACGATTGGCGTACGCCGCAGTTTGTGGATGATTGCGGGGGAGTTGGTTGGTGTCGCTCTTGTTTCTCTGTTTGCATTGATTGGTGTTGCTACTATCCTACTGGCCCGGCCCAATCTTTTTTTACTACTGAAATATTTAGGGGGCGCTTATCTCTTTTATTTGGGCGTACAGCTATGGCGTTGCCGCGGTAAAATGGCCGTATCGATCGATGCTGATACGCAGATAAATATTGCACCTTTAGCGCTTGTTATGCAGGGGTTTGTTACCGCTATTGCTAATCCCAAAGGATGGGCATTTATGATCTCGTTATTGCCGCCCTTTATTAATGCTAATCAGCCCCTCTATCCACAAGCGACGATTCTCATTGCGCTGATATTGTGTCTTGAACTGTTGTGCTTGCTACTTTACGCAACAGGCGGACGTACACTTCGCAAGCTGTTGCAGCAGGGCGGTAATGTGGTCATTATGAATCGGGTTGCTGGCAGTATGATGATAGCTGTGGCAGGATGGCTAGTGCTTGTTTAATACGTAGAGTGCGCAACGCAGCACTCTGCCACTGTCATTTTTAAATTAAATAAATAAGGTTTTTAGTATGTCAAAGATTATCATTGTAGCGCTTATTTTAGTGGCTCTTTTTTTCGTTTTTCAACGTTTTAGCAGCAGTAAAAATGCACCGCAAAACATTCAGATTGGCGTTGAGTTTCTTGCTGATAATGGACAACAAGAGGGGGTTGAAAGCACCGCGTCTGGACTGCAATATGTAATATTAACAAAGGGTGAGGGTACAGTCCATCCAACGGCGAAGAGTAATGTCAAAGTACATTATCATGGGACATTAATCGATGGCACTGTCTTTGATAGTTCGGTGGATCGTGGTGAACCGATCTCTTTTGGCCTGAATCAAGTGATCGCTGGTTGGACTGAAGGGGTGCAGTTGATGGTTGTTGGTGATAAATTTCGTTTTTATATTCCCAGCAATCTAGCTTACGGTAATCGTGCTGCGGGGAAAATTCCGGCTGGTTCTCTGCTGATTTTTGATGTTGAATTAATTGCGATCAACTAGATGAAAAGCTTATAGCTGGCTCTATTATATAAATACAGCCAGCGCAATGAAGCTTGTTTAACAGTGAATTATATTTTTTCTGGCGATCAGCATCTCTCGAACCGTTTTTAATGCTTTGCCTTGATTGACGACCTTCCATGCTAAACACAGAGGCACTATCGGAGTAGCCTGCTCTATTGCTAGCTCAACCAGTTCTCCACTGTGTAAATATTGTTGAATGCGCTGACGCGGTAAAAAGCCATAACCTATACCGGCTAACTGTGCGTTAATTTTGTATTCCAAACTCGGCACATAAAAATATTGATCTTCACTGATCACTGCACTGCTATTCGCTATCCACTGCTGCGCAGTATCGTGTGCGACGACTGCCCGGTAACGCGCAATCACTTCATTGCTTAATGGTTGTTGATGTTTAGTTAAGGGATGATCTGGGCTAACCACAAAGACGGGATTAAAATCGCATAGATGCAGGGTCTGGATCCCTTTTTGTTTTGGAATTGGATTTGAGGCACCGATAATCATATCGATCTTGTCTTCTACTAGCGATTCCCATGCGCCATTCATTATCTCCTCACTAATATCCATTTTGATAGTAGGGTGCAATTTTAGAAAATCATTCAGCACAGAAAAGACTGCGCTACTGGGCAGTATTGACTCTATCGCAATATTTAACTTGGGTTCCCAGCCATTAGAGATGGTTTGTGTTTTGACCGTGAGTCGCTCAACGGCGTCAAGAATTAAGCGTCCCTCATTGAGTAAGTTTTTACCGGCCGGGGTTAATACTGAGCGTCTTCCCTGTTTTTGGTAAATGGTTACTTGCAACTGCTCTTCTAGTTTTTGCACTATATAGGAGAGTGCAGAGGGGACTTTATTGAGCAGCTCTGCTGCAGATGCATAACTACCGCGTTTATCAATCGCATCCAAGACAGTGAGCGCTTCAAGGGTAATCGGTAACTGCGGCATATAAAACAGACCTTTTGAAAAAGAAAAAAATTGTTCAAATATTTTGAACAGATAACCTTAATTTAATGCCTTATTAAAAAAGAAGCAATGCATATACTGTGCTTATAGGAAGTGGCAGCTAAAATGTGAGTCACTAATTCATAAGGTATTTATTATATGATTAAAGCGATCCGTTATTCAGACTTAGGACACGCCGATCACGGTTGGTTACAAAGCCGTTTTCATTTTAGTTTTGCCGATTATTACAATCCTAAGCGCATGGGATTTGGTAAGTTAAGGGTAATTAATGATGATTTGATTAAGCCCGGTTATGGCTTTGATCTGCATCCGCATAAAAATATGGAAATAATTAGTTATATCCGCAGTGGCGCTGTCTCTCATCAAGATAGTGAGGGTAATAAAGGCATAACCAATGCGGGAGAAATCCAAGTAATGAGCGCAGGAAGTGGGATTCTCCACTCTGAGTATAATTTAGGTCAAACTCCCTTGACCCTTTATCAGATTTGGATTGAAACGGATAAAGTTAACGTGAGACCGCGCTGGGAAACACAAAAATTTCCTATTAAGCCGGTGACAACCGAATTGCCTTTGTTGGTGTCTGGGTTTGTCGATGAGCAAGCGGATGCTTTGTTTATCAATCAGAAAGCGCGTATTTTTGGTGGCTGTTTAAAGCACGGGACAGTGCTCACGCAGAACATCAGCGGGCAGGCTTATTTACTTATATCAGAGGGGAATTTTTCAGTTTCTAGCGGCTCTGATAACAAGATTACGCTTAATAAAGGTGATGCTGCTGAGCTGACAGATATAAAAGAATTAATAATAGAAGCGCTGGTTGATGCCGAGATTATTTTAATTGATCTGCCAAATTAAGTGCATAATTGGATAAAAAATAAGTTAATGGTTTCTTATCCAATTTCTTTTAATGTTGTTTTTTATGCGAATTTTTCTTCGCGTGTTGCTGCAGCTCTAAATCAAATTCATCAGGGAAAAATATCAGGCCTTCACAGTTTTGATCGGGAAAAACCACAATCGCGAGCTCATCACCCTCAAGGCCATGTGTCCAACGGTTGTGCCATTTTTCGAGTGATATCGACTCTGCTTTACAGTGCGACCATTCTTCTGTGGCCCAAGCTTGAGCAAACTCTTTATTTGGCCAAACAGGCACGCAATCTTCTTCCTCGGTATTAAGCATGACGCAGCCGTGCTCATCAATTAACAACCAAATTTCTTTGTTTTTTAGTACTTCTTTAATAAGGTACTGATAACGCTGTTGCGCATCATATTGTTGAATCTTTTGGATCTGTTGGTCATCTAATTGTTCGCTCATAAAAGCAGCTCCTGTATGCACAAAAATGAAGAATATGCAGGATAATTGAAAATTTCGGATACGTCTGTATATTTTTGAAAAATGAGAGGTGCTATCACAGTTAATGCTTGCCTCTATTTGGCGATAGAGAAACAAGCAATTTGTATTAGGGAAGCAGGTGCGGCTGGCTTAATCCGGTGGCCATGAGATGATCAAGCATCGGTACCATCGCAATCGGGGGATAGGCTTTGCTAATTGCATTGATCATTTTAATTCGTGCATTTTCATGACTATCTTTTAAGTTTTGTGCGTTGATAAAATGCTTTTCGCTTACCCACTGGCTGTAAGATAGCCATTGATTATCTTTAGTTTTATGTAAACGAGATCCCAGTGCCCCATATTTTTCAATATTGCGCTGGATTATTTCAGACCAGCCCTCTTTAAATGATTGTTCATATCCCGGTTTGAGTTCCCAATGAAAAAGTACAGCAATCATAAAACCTCCAAATTGTGGCTGACAGAGAGTTAATTTATCGTTGCAAATGAGCTCTGTAAGTTTTTGCGACAATCACCATTCTGTCAAGCTAGCGTGTAAAGTATAAGTGTGTAAGCAATCACGCATCGCGTGGCAAACCTTTTTCTATTGCATTGATTAGGCGCAGAGTGAGACGTTCGTTCGCTATTAGGCTGTGTTGTTGATGCTCTGCTAGTGCCCAAGTTATATGCTCATTAACTAATGGCGAATCGCAACAAGCGAGTTTATCTTTTAACGCGTTAACGACAGCTTCATTGGATGGCGCGTTGCCTAAGGCAACGGCGATATTGCGCAACCAGCGTTGATAACCGATACGACGGATAGGGGAGCCTTCCGTATTGCTTAAAAATTCAGATTCGCTCCAGTTAAAGAGCGTTAATAAAGGCTGTTTATCGAGCTGTTGACGGGCTTGATAGTCAGTTTCTTGGGTGGTGTTGGCAAAGCGATTCCAAGGACAAATTAATTGGCAGTCATCACAGCCATAAATACGGTTGCCGATAGCCTTGCGAAATTCAATCGGAATAGCGCCTTGCAGTTCAATCGTAAGGTAAGAGATACAGCGTCGCGCATCAACAATATAGGGCGCGACGATTGCTTGTGTTGGACAAATTTTTAAGCAGGCAACACAGGACCCACAGCGGTTCTCGACGGGTTGATCAATGGGCAGGGGCAGATCAACCAATAATTCACCGACAAAAAACCAAGATCCCGATTTGCCGTCAATTAAAAGTGAGTGCTTACCGACCCAGCCAAGGCCCGCCTTTTCAGCAAGTGGTCGTTCCAAGATAGGAGCGCTATCAACAAAAGGGCGATAACCGAGTTGACCAACTTCTTGTTCAATTTTTTGCCCTAGCTGTTTAAGTTTTTTGCGCATCACTTTGTGGTAATCTCGGCCTAAGGCATAACGGCTGATATAAGCAATATTTTTGTCTTTTAAGGTGCGCGCAAATGCGGCGTTGTCAGGCAGGTAGTCCATACGCACTGAGATAACACGCAGTGTGCCGGGATGAAGTTCGTCTGGACGCGCACGCTTCATGCCGTGTTTTTGCATATAGTCCATTTCACCATGGTAGTGGTTATCTAACCATTGCTGTAATGTGCTTTCATGCTGTTTAAGATCAATATCTGCGATCCCCACTTGTTGAAAACCAAGTGTTTTGCCCCACTGTTTGATACTTTCAGAGAGCATCGTTAAATCGAACTTAACTATTTCCAATTTCTTTTTAATTGCAGTGCTTTCAACTATATTTGTAGGGCTTGTCATTTTTACTCTCAATAGGATATTTATGCTTTCTAAACAGATAAAAACCAACAACAGTTTACCACACTCTTTATATTGTGGTCAGCAGATCAAAGATTTTGAAGGACAAGCAGCTGTATTGGCTAGCACTACTTTATATGAATTAATGACGCGAGCCGGAGAGGCTTGTTATGGCGTTTTTAAGAACCATTTTAGTGATGCCAAACAGTTATTAGTTTTAGTCGGAAAAGGCAATAATGGCGGTGATGGTTATATCTTTGCGACAATGGCTAAAGAAGCCGGGCTATCTGTACAGCTTTGTCAAATGGGCCATTCGACAGCGTTAACCGGGAATGCTGCGCAGGCGAGTCGCGCATGGGAAAAACAGCACGGGGTGATTGAGGGAATTGAGCAAGCCGATTTTACACGTGCAGATGTCATTATAGATGCCTTACTGGGTACCGGTTTATCGGGCAATGTTAGTCCTGAATATCAGTCTTTGATTAATAAAATCAATCAAAGCGCTAAACGCGTACTGAGTATTGATATTCCTTCTGGTCTCAATGCAGATACAGGAGCCGTGAGCAATGTAGTCGTTAAGGCGGATGTCACTGTTTGCTTTGTTGGTTTAAAACAGGGACTTTTTACTGGCCGCGGCTGCGATTATTGTGGGCAGATCTATTTTTCAGGCTTGGGTATCGAGGAGCAGTTTACTGCTTTATCGACAAGTCGCGTTACGCGAATAAGTTATAGCGACTTGGCGTATCTATTAACCCCGCGCAATCGCTGTAGCCATAAAGGCTCTTTTGGTAAAACCTTAATCATTGGCGGCAATTTAGGCATGACTGGTGCGGTGCGTCTTGCTGGGGAAGCGGCGTTGCGTACGGGATCTGGATTGGTAAAAATATTAACCCGAGAAGAAAGTCGTTTTGCCCTGCTCGCTGGATGCCCTGAATTAATGGTAAATGCCTTTGATCTGCAAAAAAAAGACAACCGTGTATTATATAATTGGGCAACTAATTTAGTCATTGGCCCCGGGTTAGGACAAGATGATTGGGCAAAATTTCTTTTCGATTTAATATTAGGCAGTGATTTAGCGACTGTTATTGATGCCGATGGGTTAACGCTTCTGGCAGATAATCCCCATTGTAAAAAAAACTGGATTTTAACGCCACACCCAGGTGAAGCATCTAAGCTACTGGGCTGCTCTGTTGAACAAGTCGAAGAAAATCGTTTTACTGCGGTGCGAAATTTGCAACAGCGGTTTGGTGGCGTGGTGATTTTAAAAGGGGCGGGGACGTTAATTTGTGACGGCCGACAAATCTATCTCGCTAATGTTGGCAATCCGGGGATGGCAAGTGGTGGCATGGGGGATGTGCTTTCTGGTATTATAGGTGGTTTATTAGCTCAGGGGTTAAATTTACAGCAAGCGGCAACGTTTGCAGTATGCATCCATGGTCTTGCAGGCGATTTAGCCGCAGGGCAAGAAGAGCGCGGTTTATTGGCCAGTGATCTTTTCCCTTATATCAGGAAATTAGTTAATCCATCATGTTGAATTTGTTTAAAGAAAAATTGGCCGATGCCAAACAGACGGTTGCTTTTGGCGGACGATTAAGTGCGGCTTGTGATGAGCCAGTCTGTATCTATCTACATGGTGAATTAGGCGCGGGGAAAACCACCTTAACACGTGGATTTATACAGGCCCTAGGGCATGTTGGTAAGGTTAAAAGCCCCACTTATACGCTGGTTGAACCTTACGAACTAGCGGATTGGCAAGTTTATCATTTTGATTTGTACCGTTTAGGCGATCCGGAAGAACTTGAATTTATGGGAATCCGTGATTATTTCACTCACACCAGCCATTGCTTAGTCGAATGGCCTGAGCGTGGTGAAGGGGTTTTACCACAAGCGGATATTGATTTAACACTTTCTTATGTCGGTGAGCAACGCACAGTTGAGCTGCGGGCAAATACAGAGATAGGTTTACGCGTTTTGAGTAAATTATGAAATTAATAATCGATTTTATTATCCGCACCTTTTCTTTACTTGTTTGGTGTTCGCTTGGCTTGTTGTCGCTTAGTTGTGCGGCGCAAGCTAATCAATTGAAAGCGGTAAGAACCTGGCCATCGCCAGATAGTACGCGTGTTGTGTTAGATCTTTCTAATAAACCCGATTATGAACTCCATTATTTAACTCATCCAGATCGCGTCGTTATCGATCTTCAATCAACGCTCAGCAAGTTTAATTTAAAGACTTTGGTTAATGATGGTCCGCTGGTTAATAACTTGCGCGAAAGCGCCAGTGGTCAAAAAGGCACTTATCGCTTAGTGATCGATTTAAATCAAGCCAGTAAAGCGAAAGTATTTACATTGCCCCCTGCCGCGCCCTATGGCCATCGCTTAGTGGTCGATTTACCGCATCAGCAATTAGCCACTATTCCGGTTGTTAAGCCGATCAAGCCTTCCACCCTAGTCGGGCGGGATATCATTATCGCTATTGATGCCGGACACGGTGGCGAAGACCCCGGTGCAATAGGTAAGTACACTTATGAGAAAAACGTAACCTTGGAAATTTCCAAGCGTTTGCAGGCGATTATTAATCGCCAAAAAGGGATGAGTGCTTTCTTAATTCGCACCGGTGATTATTTTGTTAATTTAAATAAACGCTCTGTCATTGCGCGCAAAGGTAAAGCTGATTTTTTAGTCTCTATCCATGCTGATGGTTTCACTTCAAGTCGGCCTGATGGGGCATCAGTCTGGGTTTTATCTAACCGCCGCGCCACCACTGAATTGGGGCGCTGGATGGAAAAAAATGAAGCGCATTCAGAACTGCTGGGTGGTGCTGGAGATCTGATTCAAGGCTCAAGTAGTGTGCCATTTTTGACCGAAATGTTTTTAGATATGTCTATGGGGAATGCCATGGATGTCGGCTATCACGTGGGGGACTTGGTGGTTAATGAATTAAAACAAGTGACCAAACTGCATAAGAAAAAACCTGTCCATGCTAGTTTAGCCGTCTTAAAATCACCCGATATTCCTTCTATTTTAGTGGAAGCTGGTTTTATTACTAACCGCGCAGAGGAAAGGTTATTAAATAAATCTAGCCATCAAAATAAAATTGCTAATGCAGTGTTTAATGGTATTTATAAGCATTTTACAGAAGCACCACCACAACATACGTTGTTTGCGCAGAAAAAACGTGCCATCAAGCATACCGTGCGTAGCGGTGAGTCATTATCCTTGTTAGCGACGCGTTATAGCGTCACGGCCAATGAATTGCGCGGCTATAACGATTTAAAATCGACCGCATTACGTGTTGGCCAGGTAATAAAAATCCCACCTAACTATCAGTTAGTGGTAAAACAAGATCCAGTGCGCTTAGTCACCACCAGACAACAAAAAATGCGTATTCATAAGGTTAAACGCGGCGAGTCATTGTCTGTGATTGCCGCTAACTACGGCATGAGCAGCAGTACATTACAGAAATATAATCACCTGCGTTCAACCTCTTTGGCGATTGGCCAGAAAATAAAAATCCCAGGTGATTATGTTGCTGTTGCACCCGCGCCGAAATCCGATATTGTGATCACTAAACTGCCGGTTGTACATAAGGTTAAACGCGGTGAGTCATTGTCTGTGATTGCCGGCAAATACGATACCACCACAAGCGCATTGAAACGTTATAATAATCTGCGTTCAACCTCCTTGGCGATTGGGCAGACTATTAATATTCCCGGAGGGGGAATTGATATCGCAGCGCTTTCTCAAGCACCAGCTATTATTGCTAAACCCGTAGTGCATCAGGTAAAAAGCGGTGAGTCACTGTCTGTGATTGCGAGCAAATACGATACCACCACAAGCGCATTGAAACGTTATAATAATCTGCGTTCAACCTCCTTGGCGATTGGGCAGACTATTAATATTCCCGGAGGGGCAATTGATATCGCAGCGCTTTCTCAAGCGCCAGCTATTATTGCTAAACCAGTCGTGCATCAGGTAAAAAGCGGTGAGTCACTGTCTGTGATTGCCGCCAAATACGATACCACCACAAGCGCATTGAAACGTTATAATAATCTGCGTTCAAGTGTCTTGGCGATCGGTCAGGAAATTAATATTCCAGGTGATAATATTGCCCGCGCAGCAGCTAAAGAGAATCGCATATTAACTAGACCCGCTTCTGTACACCGAGTTAAAAGTGGTGAGTCATTATCTGTGATTGCTAGCCATTACGGCACAACGACAGAGAACTTAAGAGAACATAATCAGTTGCGAACGACTTCTCTGCTTATTGGCCAGCGAATCAACATCCCTCGTGCAGGTTATATCAGTCCAGCTCATGTGCAAAAAGCAGATCCAACAGTACATAAAGTGAAAAGTGGCGAATCACTCTCTGTGATTGCCAGTTATTACGGTACGACGACTTCTGACTTAAAAAGATATAATAAAATGAGGTCTAGCACACTGTTAGTCGGACAAAAAATAAAAATCCCAACTTCTATGGGGCAATTAACCAAACATAAAGTGCGCAGTGGGGAGTCACTTTCAGTGATCGCCAATCGTTATGGTACGACGACGGATCTGCTAAAATCATTTAATCAATTACGCTCAAATTCATTATTGATTGGGCAAGTATTAACTATCCCCGTTACTTAACTTTTTTCTGGATTATCTGTATTTATGCCTATTCAAATTTTACCTGCACGACTGGCCAACCAAATCGCCGCTGGTGAGGTGGTTGAACGTCCTGCATCAGTTGTTAAGGAGTTGATTGAAAACAGCTTAGATGCGGATGCTACACAGATAGAGATAGATATCGATAAAGGGGGGGCAAAATGCATCCGCATTAAGGATAACGGTAACGGGGTTTGCAAAGACCAGCTTACTTTAGCATTAAGTCGCCATGCCACCAGTAAAATAAGTAATTTAGATGATTTAGAAGCTATTGTTAGTTTGGGGTTTCGCGGAGAGGCGCTCGCGAGTGTCAGCTCTGTTTCTCGTCTAACGTTCACCTCCAAACCAGCTACTCAAGAGCAAGCTTGGCAAGCGATTGCCGAAGGGCGTGATATGCAGGTGCAGATCCAACCTGCCGCCCATCCGCAAGGCACGACGGTGGAAGTGTTAGATCTTTTTTTTAATACCCCCGCACGGCGGCGCTTCCTGAAAACAGAGAAAACCGAATTTCAACATATAGATGAACTTGTGCGGCGTATCGCATTAAGTCGTTTTGAAATCACTTTTGTTTTAAAGCATAACGGCAAAATTATTCGCCAATACCGTGCGGCGCAAACTCAGATACAGAAGGAAAAACGGCTTGCCGCTATCTGTAGTGATAGTTTCGTAAAAGGCGCGTTACATTTTCAAAATAGTGACAATGACCTGCACATATCGGGGTGGATATGCGATAGTATTTCAGCTCGTTCATTAGCTGATGTGCAATACTGTTATATCAATGGGCGGGTAATTCGCGATAAATTAATTAATCATGCGATACGGCAAGTTTACGCTTATTCATTGCCTGAGGGGAAATTCCCCGCTTACGTTATTTATATACGCTGTGAACCAGCGCAAGTGGATGTTAATGTGCATCCCTCTAAACATGAAGTACGCTTTCATCAAGCTCGTTGGGTACATGATTTTATTGTCAGTACCTTGAGTGAAACACTTAGCCAATCCGCTTCCAGTGAAAATGTCCCATTAAGGCCAGCAGCGGGCAAAAAAACCGAGCACGATTATTTACCGCTGCAACAGAACGGCAGTGCATCTGAGGCTCGTTACTCTAAAGAGCCCCTATTCTCCAATGGCTCCGCCAGCTATGGCAATTATGCCAAAACTAACCTAGATCCTGCACAAATTGATGCTTACTGTGACTTTGTGCGCGAAGCCCATCAGCCGATATTCGAGTCAGAACATAAGCACAAGGACCACGCTGCATTAGGAACGTTTGTTAGCTTAATTGCGGATGACTATGGACTGCTTAAGCTCAATCCCGAGCAACAGTTGCTTAACGGCACTTCACCTTTATTGGTCTTATCATTAAATAGAGCGGACGCCGTGGTTAAGCAGACTCAACTGTTTAGTGCTTGGTCAAATGGCGAGGTAATAGCGCAACCGCTCTTATTGCCGGTGCGCATTCAACTAACAGCAGATCTATTACAAATCAGCTCAGATTTCCAGCAACTTTTTGAGCGTTTAGGTTTTGCCTTTAAAATACAAGCTAACAAGCTGATTATTAGTAAAGTGCCGGCAATATTGCGACAAATGCCTGTTGCTAAAATTCTACCTATATTATTAGCTTATCTGGGTGCAGTGGACAAAAACATGAGTGGGCCCCAAGTAAACGATTTTTGTGCGTTTTTAGTGAAGACATCAAAGCAAACGGTCGTTGATAAAAAACACTGGACGCTGCAAAATGCTTCATTATTGTTAGATTTATTCGTTAATTTATTCCCCGACGATTTAAAAAATCAGCAGGAATTTCTCTTTAATGATCCTGATTTAACGTTATTACTGCAAGGTTTTTCAGATGAGTAACTACCCAACCGCGCTATTTTTAATGGGGCCAACGGCTTCAGGGAAAACCGATTTAGCGATCAAACTAGCACAGCAATGCCATTGTGAAATTATCAGTGTCGATTCTGCACTTATTTATAAGAGCATGGATATCGGTAGCGCCAAACCGGACAAGCAAGAACTGCAAAAAGTCCCACATGCACTGGTGGATATTATTGATCCCCTTGAATCTTACTCGGCTGGTGATTTTCGCAACGATGCGCTGCGTTTGATGAAAGAGATCACCGCCCGTGGTAATACGCCGCTGCTGGTGGGTGGCACGATGCTTTATTACAAAGCTTTAGTGGATGGTTTGTCGCCACTGCCGAGTGCCGATCCGGTTATTCGAGCGGCTATTGAAAAACAGGCTGAACTGAACGGCTGGCAAGCGCTCCATGATTTATTGAAAGAGATAGATCCAGTTTCTGCGGCGCGTATCCATGTTAACGATCCTCAGCGTTTATCACGAGCTATCGAGGTGTATCGGATATCTGGCAAAAGTTTAACGGCGCTAACGCAGATTAAAAGTGATCCTATCCCTTACACTATTAAGCAGTTTGCGATTGCGCCGAGTGACAAAGCGGCATTGCATGCGCGCATCGAGCTGCGTTTTCGTTTAATGTTAGAGGCCGGTTTTGAACAAGAAGTGCAAGCTTTATATAATAGAGGTGATCTACACCTTAATTTACCATCAATGCGCTGTGTCGGTTATCGGCAAATGTGGGAATATTTACAAGGCACCATGGATTATGATGAAATGGTGTTTCGCGGAATAGTGGCAACTCGGCAATTAGCTAAAAGGCAAATGACCTGGTTACGTGGTTGGAAAGATATTACTTGGTTGGAAACGGGAAGTGCAGAGAACTTTGAACTGATTAAAGCAGTGCTATAAGTCGAGCCAGTCATTTGCCTGCGGCAATGCTTTCTATTAAAAGGATTGGGGGTTACGTGGTTGGAAAGATATTACTTGGTTGGAAACGGGAAGTGCAGAGAACTTTGAACTGATTAAAGCAGTGCTATAAGTCGAGCCAGTCATTTGCCTGCGGCAATGCTTTCTATTAAAAGGATTGGGGGTTACGTGGTTGGAAAGATATTACTTGGTTGGAAACGGGAAGTGCAGAGAACTTTGAACTGATTAAAGCGGTGCTATAAGTCGGATAATGTGGCTTCGAGCAAAGCTGTACTGAAGGTAATTAATTATGCAAATACAGACTTTTTCACAGGCCTGTGAAAACAATAAAAATCCAATTTATACTGTTTTAGCCGCACAGCTTAAGGACATATCCCATGTGCTGGAGATCGGCAGTGGAACGGGGCAGCATGCTGCTTTTTTTGTTTGCCCAGCAAAGCAGGCAAACCCGCTCACTTGCAAGAGAGTGAGATCACCCTGATTGAGGGGAAGATAATCCGAATGGCAAGGGCGTCACTGGCTAACGGTGGGGTCTGAAGGAAGCCATAGGAAGTTAGAAGTACACAAC
>NZ_JAHNZV010000219.1 GCF_022267535.1 Psychromonas antarctica | reverse complement strand
AGCCAACCCAGAAAATTACCTGCCATGGAATTATCTAGAAAATAGTGAGTAACGGCTGACTTGCTTTCCAAAAAAGACTGAATTGGGCTAACCGCCCAAGTCAAACTATGCAGCCGTAAGCTCACTGAATACGAGTATTTAAAACTGCGCGCCTGACTTTTAAAGCCCAGCGGGAAGCACTTTAAAACAGAGCGTTAGCACCACTGTGTAGAGTGATCTCGCTCTCTTTTATTCTGTTTAATGATATTTTTTTATGCTAATCTTTGGCGAAATTCCCCCCACCCCTTAAACGTTTATTTTATTGAAGGAAGAATAAAATGTTACAAAAATATAAACCGTTAGGTGTTTTGTTGACACTTATCGCTGTTTTCTTTTCACCTAACCTGCTAGCCAGCAGCGAATTAGTTGACTTGACGTCACATGGTATCGGTTATGCGGCGTTGTTACTATTCGCTTTTGCATACTGCTTAGTGATGCTTGAAGATGTTATTCATCTGCGTAAATCTAAACCTGTTTTGGTTGCTGCCGGTATTATTTGGGGGATGATCGGTTTCTATTATTCACAACATGGCATGAGCCATGATGCAGAAGCTGCTTTTCGCCATAATTTATTAGAGTATTCAGAGCTATTTTTCTTCCTATTAGTGGCGATGACCTATATTAATGCCATGGAAGAGCGGCAGTTATTTGATGCACTGCGAGCATGGATGGTTAATAAAGGCTTCACCCTGCGCTTTATTTTTTGGTTGACGGGTTTGTTGGCTTTCTTTATCTCACCTGTTGCCGACAACCTCACCACGGCACTATTAATGTGCGCCATTGTGATGAAAGTTGGTGGGCAAAACAGCAAATTTATTGCCATCGCTTGTGTCAATATTGTGGTTGCAGCCAATGCGGGTGGTGCATTTAGCCCCTTTGGTGATATTACAACCTTAATGGTATGGCAGAAAGGGATGGTGCAATTTGGCACTTTCTTCTCACTCTTTATTCCCGCTGCAGTCAACTTTTTAGTTCCGGCCGTTATTATGAGTTTCTTTATATCCAAAGAGGTTGCCCAAGGCGATGGCGAAGTGGTGCATATGAAACGTGGTGCAAGACGAATTGTCGCGCTATTTTTAGTCACTATCTCATTTGCTGTGCTTGGTCACTCAATGCTAGGCATGCCACCCGTGTTAGGGATGATGACGGGTTTAGGCCTACTGCAATTCTTTGCCTTCTTTCTGCGCAAAACACACAAAGTTTATTATAGCCACGCGATTGCAAAAACGGGTGATATTGTTGAACACGAGCGTTTACGTAATTTAGGAGAAGGTGCGCTCTTTGATATCTTTACTAAAGTCGCCAAGGCAGAGTGGGATACCCTCTTATTTTTCTATGGGGTGGTACTTTGTGTCGGTGGTCTAGGTTTTATTGGTTATTTGGGAATGGTTTCAGAAGCGATGTATAGCAACTGGGATCCCACTTATGCCAACGTCACCGTCGGGGTTTTATCTGCCATCGTAGATAATATTCCGGTGATGTTCGCGGTATTAAGCATGAATCCAGATATGAGTACCGGACAATGGTTATTGGTCACCTTAACGGCAGGTGTCGGTGGTAGTATGCTTTCCATCGGTAGCGCTGCGGGTGTCGCATTGATGGGGCAAGCGCGTGGTGTTTATACTTTTGCATCGCATATAAAATGGGCGCCGGTGATCGCATTGGGTTACGTTGCCAGTATCCTGACCCATTTGTGGATCAATAGTGCCATGTTTTAAAGAATTCATTAACAGCGCTCAGTTGTTGACTTTCGGCTGACGGCTGATTCTGAGCTAGTTCCCATGCTCTGCGTGGGAATTCATTTTGCTGCCATAGGCGTTACCACGCGGAGCGTGGGAACGAGGGATAAATCGATAATTAATGTCGATCCAGCTCAAATAGTTATTAGCTAGTTCCC
>NZ_JAHNZV010000218.1 GCF_022267535.1 Psychromonas antarctica | reverse complement strand
AAGTTAACGATGGAATGTGCTTAAAGCTCGTTTCTCGCAGGTCTTATAGATAGTCGTGGTTGTCAATCCCTGAGTATGCGTTTTGAAGCGAGTTGTTCTGTTGGCTCGAACGTCTTGTTAGAAACATCGTATGTTTAGCAAATCAATATTCGTAACCAACAGAAGCATGTTCCACTTATATAATAGGAAATGAATTTATTAAATAAGTGGATTGGTCAAACTATAAGGCAAATCACCGGACGCATTACGCTTTGTCGTCTTTTTTGCAAAACAAAAAGCCGCAAAAATGTCGCCAAACCTAAGCGCCAGTGTTTAGCGGCGTTATATTTCACTCCGATTTGTGAAATGTAAAAATGATTAACAGGTTGGTTGGGGATTTTACGCGATCCCATTTTTAATGAGTTTGCTAATCGGCTCTCTGAATCGCAGTTGGAAATGGGGCAAAATCAAGTTGGCTTTTGTATTAAACGGGCTTGGTTAATTTACCAATTTTATCAACGTTACGTTTTGAGCTTTGTTGTTTTCAATTGGGCTACTTCGTTGAAAAATAGATCGGTAAATCAAACAGTTTTAGTTTCAAGTTAAAATAAATATAAGCGTTGCGTTTCATGTAGGCTACAAGCTTACAAGTCGCAAAACTTAACAAGGCAAAGCACTGGACGCATTACGCTTTGTCGTCTTTTTTGCAAAAAGAAAAAGCTGCAAAAACGCCGCCAAACCTATGCGCCAGTGTTTAGCGGCGTTAAATTTCACTCCGATTTTTAAAATGTAAAAATGATTAATAGGTTGGTTGGGTGTTTTGCGCGATCCCATATCCAATGGATTTGCGAATCGGCACTCTGAATCGCAGCTGGAAATGGGGCAATATCAAGTTGGCTTTTGTACTAAACGGGCTTGGTTAATTTACCTATTTATCAGTATCACGTTTTGAGCATTGCTGTTTGCAGTTGGGCTACTTCGTTGAAAATTAAGTAGGCAAATCAAACAGTTTTAGTTTCAAGTTAAAAGAAATATACGCGTTGCGTTTCATGTAGGCTACCAGCTTACAAGTCGCAAAACTTAACAAGGCAAGGCACTGGACGCATTACGCTTTGTCGTCTTTTTTGCAAAAACAAAAAGCCGCAAAAATGTCGCCAAATCTACGCGCCAGTGTTTAGCGGCGTTATATGCTCAAGGATTTCACAATGACCATTGAACAAAAGTCAGCAAGCTTTGAGTTTATGGCCTTTATAGAAGATGAAGGAACAAGGGTATTTCTTGAAAAATTCTCTAGCCAAGTTAAAGCTGAGAACTGTCGTGGTAAAGTGATTAACATTGTTTCATTTGTTGACTACCTGCTATCGGAGTTACTCATAAAGTTTAGCCCTAACAAACTGAAAGCTACCAAATTAACTTCAGATTTATCTGGCTGTTTAAACTCTATAATGAACAAAGCAAATGTGTGTCATATGTTAGCATTACTTACGGATAATGAGTTTGAACACATTAAATTACTTGCAAATGTTAGAAATGACTTTGCACACGATTGGCTGACTGATTTTACATCATCTCAAGTAGTAAAACGTATTGGGAAGCTTTCTTCAAATTCAAACTTATCGTCAGAAGCGAAGTTTATGGTTATAGGTGGAGAATTGGTTACCCTGTTACATCATCGACTTGGTTATGCTGAAATACTTAATGAAGATTTACCCAACAAGAACATGGTTAACACCGCTAGTAAAATGGCTCCGAAACGCATATAACAAGGCGTTTAAACGGAACTAAAACAGTTGGTTAGGTTCCGCTTCGCTTCACATTATAACCAACAATTTTAGTCCGCTTAACGCGGCGTTGGTATGACTTCCCACGTCAAGTTAAATATTACTTTTCCCTGCCCATTTATTTAGAGCCTATCGATTTTCTCTGTTAATAAGAGAATTAACGTACAGAATGAAGCAAGTAATTTCGTCG
>NZ_JAHNZV010000217.1 GCF_022267535.1 Psychromonas antarctica | reverse complement strand
CATCGTGGTAGAACGATCTGTTACCAGACCGACCCCACACAGATCCGGACGTGCGGAACTACCGCATCCGGCTCTTCAGTTATATATTCACTCGTGTAAAACACGACCCTAGTACCAGTCGACCAGCACATTTCTAGCGCTAACTTTCGGTACCTCAATTTTAAAATACGTTAACATCTTCTTGAAATTACTCCAGTTATAACTTTGCCGGCCACTTCGCCTATTGAGCCATTTGTACAGTGTATGCAAAACATAACTATATAAATTCGCTAAGCTTCGGCTGTTATCGGGTAAGCCAAAATAATTTCTAAATCCTAGCAGCTTTCGTTTCAATTGGGGCAACCACTCTCTCAATTTGAGTGACCGTTTTGCCTTTATCCATTGGTAATATTCGCTTAGTGTGGCTTTCTGCTTCTTAACCGCAGTTCTTCGCCTTAACCTCGCTTTACCATTGGCATCTGTTCCCCAATAAAATTCAAATCCTAGAAATACAAAGTGACGTTTTCGCCCGACATGAAATCGGCTAAAACGCATTAATGATGTTTTATCTTCTGCTACGTCCAAATTGAATTTCTTTAATCGTTTCGGTAACACCTTGTAAAAGCGCTCTGCATCACTTGCAAATTGAAACGCACAGACAAAATCATCTGCGTAGCGAATCATCATGCATCGTCCAATCATTGTCGGTTTTACTTTCTTTTCAAACCATAAGTCTAAAGCATAGTGAAGATATATATTAGCCAATACTGGACTGATAATACCGCCTTGTGGACTGCCACTCGAAGGTTTATCCAATACTCCATCAGGCGATTTTATCCGCGCTTTTAACCATTGGTTTATCAAAGTAAGCAGTGCATTATCATCAATACGTTGCTTGAGCATCTGCATTAACCAGACATGATCAAGATTATCGAAGAAGCCTTTAATATCCGCTTCCACGATGTAACCATAACCTTTGAATTGCAGGTTTAACCCCAGACTATGCACCGCTTGATGCGCGCTTTTATTAGGTCGATAACCATAACTGTTACGCATAAAGTCTTGTTCCCAGATACTTTGCAGGATCTGGCTGACACTTTGCTGTACCAGTTTATCTTCGACTGTAGGCAAGCCTAATGGTCGCTGTTTACCGTTTGATTTAGGAATAAAGATGCGCTTAATGTCGTTGGCTCGATAACATTTCTGTTTAAGATCCTGACTTAAGCGATTGATATTTTCCGGCAAGCGTTGCTGATAGTGACTGATGGTAATGCCATCAATACCTGGCGCGGCTTGTTTATTGAGTTGCCCCCAGCTTTGATACAGGCTATCAGTATTTAATAATCCATATAAATTCTGAAACCTGTGCTTTGGGTGGGTTCGTGCTTTAAATGTGATGTTATCAAGTGTGGTTGTCATAGTGTCTCCAGCCCTACTTTGTCCGGACTATGTATCTGCTTAATAACGGATATAACTGTCAGCTCCTTTGCCATGTACAAGGCTTTCCCCTGCTCAGACTACTACGGGCTGATCTGACTTCCAAAGGGTCATCGTTGGCCTTGCTTTTGACTAGGCTTCCCTACCACCTTCCTTATGGAACACCTTTGGATCTCTCAAGTTCTCAATACATCTCTTCATATATGCCACGGCTTAAGAACTCCGCTGACTCGCCACAATCTCACCTTTACGATTGTTTTGCTTGGACTTCGATGGCGTTACAAACCTCGTCAGTCAGATCTAATATTTATCGGAGCGATACCAGCACTTTAGGGCCACGACAGCCCCTATGGCCTATATGATTCTCTGTGTACGCTTCACCTATCTTGTTCATCTGGTGCGATTAAATCGCGGATAAGTGTTACACGAATCCCAGACTCCGCCAAAGGCGCAACACTCGATACAGGTGGTTGGTTAAACCTTGCCTGACAGGGACTTACACCCTGCAAGATGCATCAAGCTTTGCTTGACGCAC
>NZ_JAHNZV010000216.1 GCF_022267535.1 Psychromonas antarctica | reverse complement strand
GCGACAACTATTACAGCTACCCACAGCTCTGTAGATACTATAAAGAATGGGCAAGGAAGCTACAGCCTTCAATGCGCCAAAACCATAAGGCGGGTGAAAAGCTCTTTATTGATTATTGCGGGCCAACGCTACCACTTATTAACCCTGATACTGGCGAAATACGAACGGCACAAGTCTTCGTAGCAGTACTTGGCGCTTCTAATTACACTTATGCAGAAGCAACGCTCTCACAGAAGCTTGAAGATTGGGTAATGAGTCATGTGCGGTGCTTTGAATTTTTAGGTGGTGTACCTGATCTGCTTATCCCCGATAACCTGAAATCCGCAACTACTCGCGCTTGTAAATACGATCCTGATTTAAATCCAACTTATCAGCAGATGGCAGCGCATTACAATGTCACTATTTTACCCGCCAGGCCACTTAAGCCTAAGGATAAAGCGAAGGCTGAGAATGGTGTGTTGATTGTTGAACGCTGGATCATGTCGGTGTTGCGTCATGAGGTGTTTTATTCTTTAACGCATTTAAATCAACGTATTAAAGAGTTACTGCTACAGATGAACAACAAACCTTTTCAAAAAATATCGGGTACTCGGTCATCATTATTTAACAGTATCGATCTGCCCGTATTGAAGCCTTTACCCCGGCAACATTATCAATATACCTACATCAAAAAGGTGCTCGTCCACATTGATTATCATGTTGAAATTGAAAAGCACTACTACTCAGTCCCTTACGGACTGATCCGTAAACGATTAGAAGCACATGTTACCCAAAAGATGATCTGTATTTACCATCAAGGTAACTGCATTGCACAACACATAAAATCAACGAAAATCGGCGGACATAGCACCCTCAATGACCACATGCCTAAATCTCATCAAGAGTACACAAAATGGACGCCTGAGCGTTTTGAAAGCTGGGCACTCTCAGTGGGTGATGCTGTATTAGAGTGGGTTAAATTTCAATTAAACAATAAGCAACATCCACAACAAAGCTATCGTGTCTGCTTGGGGCTACTCACTCTAACTAAAAAATACCCTAAAGATCGCCTTGATGCAGCTTGCCGACGCGGACTTGATACGGGGGCATATCGATTACAAAGTATTAAAACGATCTTAAATAACCGCTTAGATCAACAACCCCTGGCCTCTGATTCCTCCGATAAATTAATCAATGTTAAACACGATAATCTCCGTGGCGAAAACTACTACCATTAAGGAATACTCATGAACAAAAACTTATCTGAACAACTTAGTAATCTACGACTTAGCCACGTATTTAGTGCACTTGAAGCACAAAATGCACAGCCCCAACACTATCAAGATCTCAGCTTCCAAGAGCGATTATCAATGTTACTTGATGAAGAAATTACGCAGCGAGAACAACGCAAAATAGAGCGTTTAGTCAAGCAGGCTAAATTCCGGTTACAGTGTAACCCAGAGCAGATCGATTACCGCGCGGGTCGCGGAATAGAAAAAGCAAAGGTTCGCAGTTTACTTGAAGGGCACTGGCTAACTCACCACCAAAACCTTATTTTTACAGGCGCAACAGGCTGTGGAAAAACATTTATGGGTTGTGCCCTTGGCCACTACTTCTGTCAGCAAGGCAAAAGTGCCCGCTACTTTAGGTTAAAAGGATTGCAAGAACACCTGCAACGCGTTCATGGCGAAGGGAGTTATCCTCGATTCCTTACACAACTTAATAAATGCCAAATTCTGATCATTGATGATTGGGGAATGGAAAGCTTAACAGGTCAACAGCGGAGCGATCTACTCGATATTATTGATGCGCGGCACGGTCAAAATTCGATGATATTAATGAGTCAGCTACCGATTTCGAAATGGCATGAGTTAATTGGGGAAGCAACTTATGCGGATGCGATCATGGATAGATTAATCCACTGTGCAGAGCGATTTGAATTAAAAGGCGAGTCGATGCGTAAAATAGGGGGAAAGGTATTGACGAATATTGAATAAAGCATTACAACTCAATCTCACCGCAAAGTGACGAGTAAAAGTGATCGGCATGAATGAGAATGACTGATCGGCTTCGGTGAGAATGAGTGATCGACATCATGAGAATACGCA
>NZ_JAHNZV010000215.1 GCF_022267535.1 Psychromonas antarctica | reverse complement strand
GCTCATATCGTTAATAACTTTCTGTTTTAATTCTTCTGGATAATTTGTCATATGTTGCTTAGTTAACCTCTTAGATAATTATGAGAACTTAATTAAGTCATCATTGCAACTATTCTGACACTGGGGGCTACAACACTCGTATTAATAAATGGATTAGAGCTTGCGAACTACATATATGAATACAATTTAGGTATGCAAGTCGAGCAAGTTATAGAGATCAAAAAGCTTGATAGTGATTACTGGGATAGTTTGAAGGATGATGTTTGATACAACTGAATAATATTGACCACAAGTTTGAAGGTTTATGGGGGTTGGCTTTTTTACCCACAAGTGCCCATAGGCTTGAAAACACTGAAATTAACTCAACGCTTTGTAATAAAGCTGATTATTAATGTTAGTTAAACTGAATAGTCTTATTTAGTACCTTGTTTTCAAACTCTGGCCACTTCTTACCGTATTCCAATAAAAGACACCACGGTTAAGCAACTGCCTTCCTCGTGTCTTTTTAAGCGAGTTAATCCTGTGTAAATCAGTGCTAATGTTTTAAGGTCTGTTTTATTGCTGCCGTAAATAACTAAATATCTAGATTCCCAACCTTTGAAACTATGAAGGGTGGTTGCTTTGATTCGTGCATCACCTGTTGTGGCTAAGTAATTTTGGCCAGTTTAAGGTAAAGCAGCAATAATTCCTAGCTCACTTTCTGCCCAAAGCAAGTTAGAAACCTATAATACTGTGGCCAATACTACTCAGCCACAACAGTAACTCACTCACAAACAAAACAGCCATTTAATGTGCAGATTTATATATAAAATTGTATAAGTTAGGCCCATATATTTGTGATTTAAACTGTTTAGATGCCTGTAAATCGCCGTAATATTCTAGTAAATTTCCATAACAAACTGAATAAAGCTCGCTTATCAACTTCTTCCTGAAATCTAATACTTTGTCCATCTGCGATTCATTTAAATCCGTAATACTGTCCATTCCTTCATCCATTAGTGATTTGGATAAATAAATTGTTAGCCTGCTTGTTAAATGTTCCAAATCTGAACCGAGTGCAGAATGATTAGTTATTCCGTTAATGCGACATTCAGCGGCATCCAAAAAAGCAATAACCTCACCCTCAAACTCACTTAGTGTTAAGGGTAATCTATTATTTTTCATGTATATTGTACGCACGACCTCATGTACTCTCACTTCTAGTTCAAATCGGTTAATAAGATAATATGAATATTCATCTTTTACGGGGTCGAAATTAAATAATTTAGAGTCCGGGCTACTAAATCGAGAATGATCAATGCTTTCTATAAAATCGAATTGAACAATGTGTATATGCTCATGAGAAATGGTTCTTTCAAGATCATCAGTATTTGCTATATGAACAACATTACCTAAGATTCTTGAGGCATGACCCTTTGCATTTTGTTTATCAGTATTTAACTTAATCGAAGCCACAATATTTGGAAAAATTGAACCACTAGATTTAAAAAATAATATTAGTAAAAATACAGGTGTAAATAGTAACCAGATAGGAACAGACATTAGTAGCAATAGCACAAGATAACTTGTTTTTATTTGATATGTTTTTTGTATTTTAGCCTTTAATTCAGCAATATCAGATTTTACTTTAAGAATTCCGACTCGATGCATTTCGTCAAGAAAAATACCATCTGTAAATAGCTTTACAAAAACTAAACAGAGGATGTTGTAAAAAGTTTTCGGTATGTTGAAAACTTTCTTTAAAAAAGAGTTATTGACTTCAAACTCACGATCATAAAAAGCATTTAATGATAAACCAATTGGTGGAAACGATTGAAAGTCAATCTTAAATTGTTCTGCAGTCGTTCTTCTTATTTTCATTTTTAATTACCTGATTGCATTTTATAGCGATTCTGTTTACATCAATATAGCGCAGTGACTATTATTACTTTAAAGTATTTATTCAGTATTCAACGCATTGAATTGTGAGCTTACGGCAGCGTAGCTCAACTTCCATTTTTTGTTCTGATTTAATACGGGTAACTCATCCATCAGGACTTAATTATGTCAAATCCAGAGCAACTTAGTAGCGTTATTACTGCATTTGAGC
>NZ_JAHNZV010000214.1 GCF_022267535.1 Psychromonas antarctica | reverse complement strand
CCTTGAGGCTAAATACGCAGCTGAAAAAAAACATAAAATCTATAATCAATTATTAGAAGATATTACGTTTGATAGTAAATTTGATGCCATCACCATGTGGGATGTTTTCGAACACTTAACAAATGGCGATTACTATTTAAAACTTATGAAGAAATTATTAAATAATAATGGTGTTATTTTTTTACAAATCCCCTCTTCTGATTCTCTGGCAGCCAAAATTCTCAGAAAAGAATGCAATATGTTTGATGGCCTTGAACACGTAAACTTATATGGCGTACAAACGATTAAAGCGCTGGCGAATAAATGTGGTTTGAAAGTACTTGATATTCAGACTGTTATATCTGAAATTGGCGTGATTAATAATTACTTAAATTATGAAGATCCATATTTAGGCAACACAAAAAATAAGCAGTCAATACCAACTATTATTGATGAACAAAGGATCCATGAAACATTACAAGGTTACAAGATTCAAGTAGTACTTGGGCTTGCAGATTAAACAAGTAGTGGTTAAAAAGCTTGGTGGCTGATAATATCAATCCATCAAGCAGTTTCAGATATCTTGAATAACCAACTAACGCACAGGAATATTTAATTTTTTAAAGGCTAATCGGCAGTCTTCTGGTGTTGAGTTGGTAAAATGAAATATACTCGAGATAGCAACAGCTGATGCACTTGTATTACCAACCAAAGCCGCATTTCCAGGTGAACTGACTCCTCCAGCATAAATAACAGGTATAGAAACTAATTGTGAAATCTTTTGCGCAAGTTCAACATTTGCACCTTCCATTTTTCCATCCCGAGAGACATTATTAATCAATATTTCACCAGCCCCTAAGTTCTCAACCTTAGAAATCCAATCAAACAGATCAATATCATTAATCGTTTTACCGTTATTGAAAATGTAATAATTATTATTGCACTCGACAACATCAATCGATACCACAATGCATTGAGAGCCAAAAATAGTCGCGGCTTCATTTATAAACGAGGGATTCTCAAGCGCATATGTATTAATAGCTATTTTGTCTGCACCTTTTTCTAAAAGTGCTTTTATATCATTAATAGAACGAATCCCCCCCCCCACTGTTAAAGGCATAAAGCATTCTAGCGCGAGCTCTTGAATTGTAAATTTATCAATTGCTCGTCCATCTTTAGAGGCGTCAATATCAAGAATAATTAACTCATCAACATTACGTGTATTATATGTACGGACAACCGTAATAGGGCTACCTAAGTTTCTTCGTTTGTTAAAATTAATCGTTTTTAATACAGAAAAACCATCAAGCAGAACAATAGGGATAACGCGTTTTCTTAGCATAGTTTGATGAAATTCCGTAAAAATTGTAAACCAACCTGCTGGCTTTTTTCTGGATGAAACTGAGTACCATGAATATGTCCTTTATTAACATACGCTACAACATTTTCGCCATAACTCGTCATTGCAACGTTGACGTTTTCATTTATCCTCATTGAATAACTATGTACAAAATAGAAACAACTATCCTCTTCTATCCCAAAGAACATTTCCAATTGATTGGCGTGAACATCATTCCATCCCATATGAGGGGTAATAAGGGTACCGTCAAAATTATTAATTTTTTTTACTTCGGCATCAAAAAATCCAAGCCCTTTACTGCCACCACCTTCGTCACCAACGGAAGCAAATAATTGCATACCGACACAAATCCCTAAAATAGGAATATGTTCGATTAATACTTTAGTGCGTAGAGCATCATAGAAACCAGTTGCAAATAGAGCCTGTGATGCAGCTTTAAAATTCCCCACTCCTGGCAGTATAATCTTACTGGCACCTTCTAAACCAAGGGGCTCATCAACCACTTGATAAGCAACCCCCAAATAGTTAATTGCTTTAACAAGGCTACCTATGTTTCCAATTTTTAAATCTATAATTTTAAGCATAAATATTAACCTGGAAAAAACTTTCTTATCAAATTACCAGCATCATCTTTTTTCAACTTTCCAGTATCAGCATCTCGTTCAAAGATCAATTTGTTGGTAAAGCAATCAGCAATTCTCGCTCAAATGATCTTTGCTAAGATAAAACAGCTTTTTCAGCTGTTTTTCCATTTTATGCTCGTCAACCTGTGCTTTCCTTGGTTTTTCCTTTTTCAAACAGGCAAGGATCAAGCTA
>NZ_JAHNZV010000213.1 GCF_022267535.1 Psychromonas antarctica | reverse complement strand
AGGGGCGCGGACTTCAGTCCGCCAGTGTGTTTGTTCATTCAAACAGTTCGCACAGTATTTTATAAAAACAAAGCAGGCTAAAGCCTGCGCCCCAGATCCAGCTTTTTTCTTGCTTAATTTTCCATCGGGTATACAACTAATAGTCATATGACTTGCTAAGGCTCGATTGCATAGCAAGCCAATATATAGATTAATGCAATGCTTTTAACCCTGCCTTTAAGGGTGATATCGATTAATTTAATTAATTATAATGCTTATAAGGGTGATTAAATTCATAATTGTTATTATTTGTGTGTTGTGTAATACTGCTTAAAAGGATGTTATGTAATAAAGAATTCCCTAAACCATCTTTAAGGAGTGATTATGAATACTCAGTTATCTTCGCCCAATGCCATCGTGGCAGAATTGGGCGAACGTATTAGAACGGCTCGCCTTAATGCCGATTTGACGCAAGAGCAATTAGCCAACAAAGCAGGCATCTCCTTAAAAGCAGTTACCAACAGTGAAAAAGGGAAATCCACTTTGCTTTCTATGGTGTCAATTTTAGTCGCACTTGATATGACCGAACAGCTTAATGCTTTTATTCCAAGGCAAGTTATCTCCCCGATTCAGTTGGCTAAATTGCAGGGCAAAGAACGCCAAAGAGCGACAGGGGATAATAAAAATAATAAACAGCCAGAAAAAAGGAGTTCATCATGGTAACCGAAGTCGTGAGTGTGCAATTTAAAGAGCAAGAAGTTGGCGCTGTCAGTTACGATACAGAAACCCATAGAGGTTACTTTGAATATGCGACTTCGTTTATTAAATCTGGCATTGAATTATCCCCCATCAAAATGCCATTAGCGAAAAAGATCTATTCCTTTCCTGAAGCCGATCCGGCGACGTTCAAAGGCTTACCTGGGTTAATTGCTGACTCTTTGCCCGATGACTTTGGTAATGCCGTCATGAATGCCTGGGTAGCCAGTCAGGGTAAATCTTCCAGTGATATCACGCCATTACAACGACTCCAATATACCGGAAAGCGGGGCATGGGCGCATTAACCTATAAACCAGCCTATCAGCGCAAACAACTGAACTCCTCACAACCGATTCATATCGAATCATTGGTTTCTATTGCGCAGGATGTGTTAAATAAACGAGAGCAGTTTAAAATTAACCTGAGTGCAAACAGAAAAGAAGATGTCGATGCAATGATGTCATTGCTCTCAGTAGGAATGAGTGCAGGTGGAGCAAGGCCAAAAGCCGTTTTAGCCTTTAACAAAGACTTTACCCAAGTGCGTTCAGGTCAAACAGACACGCCCAAAGGTTTTAGCCACTACCTGATGAAATTTGATGGCGTCAGTGAACATAACAAAAATGAAGAAACTTTTGGTGACCCGTTAGGTTATGGTGCCATGGAATATGTTTATCATTTGATGGCCAAAGAAAGTGGCGTTGATATGATGCCCTGTCATCTATTAGATGAAGGTGATCGCAGACACTTTATTACCCAACGATTCGACCGTAATGGCAACGATAAAATTCACGTGCAAACACTCAATGCATTAGAACATGTGAGCTATAAACAAATCGGCTCATATTCGTATGCAGAGTTATTTGGCACTGCCCGAAAACTCAACTTAAGCCCTGACGATGCGATGCAATTATTTAAACGTATGGTGTTTAACGTCGTGGCTCGAAACCATGATGATCATGCCAAGAACTTTGGTTTTATGCTAGACCAAAACAACCAATGGCAACTATCGCCAGCTTACGACTTAGCTTATAGCTACAAGCCCAACAGCTATTGGGTAAGCAAACATTGGATGACCTTAAACGGCAAACAAGATAACTTCACGCGAGATGACTTTTACAGCTTCCAAAAGCTCAGCCCAATATTCAGCAAACGCAAAATAAATGACATGTTAGACCAAACCATAGAAGCCGTCTCAAACTGGAAAAGCCTAGCAAAAGCAAACGGTGTACCCACATCACTAATAACAGAAATAAAGCAAAACCTAAGACTAAAAATATAGTCAAACAGCATGAACCCACACATGCGTTTATCCTGTTGAGGGGCGCGGACTTCAGTCCGCCAATGTGTTTGTTCATTCAAATAGTTTGCTGAGTCTTTTTAAAAACCAAAGCAGGCTAAAGCCTGCGCCCCAGAGAAAGTAAAAAACCGAATGTTGCCTTTA
>NZ_JAHNZV010000212.1 GCF_022267535.1 Psychromonas antarctica | reverse complement strand
AATATAAACAAATTTTTCTGTTTCTTAGTCAAACCAACACAGCAAAGCGAGATATTATGAAAAATATAGTCGGATTATTTTTATCAACATTAATACTTTGTTATGCATCATTAGCAAACGCAGACAAAACGGTATTAGCGGGCGGCTGTTTCTGGTGCATGGAAGCTGATTTTGAAAAGCTTCCTGGGGTGACCGATGTTGTCTCTGGTTTTACCGGCGGCACAATAGAAAACCCGACCTATCAGGGAAACCATCAGGGGCACTATGAGGCCGTGCAAATAACTTACAATCCCGAAAAAGTGAGTTATCAGGAAATATTAGATCATTATTGGGTAAACATTGATCCCTTTGATGGTATCGGGCAATTCTGCGACAAGGGAGAAAGTTATTTAAGTGCCATTTTTGTCGCCAATGAGCAGCAGCGAAAATTAGCTGAGCAATCGAAGCAAGCTGTAATAAATAAATTTCCAAAGCAAACGGTTGTCACCCCTATTTTAAATGCCAGTACGTTTTATCCTATAAAGGGGAATGAAAGTTATCATCAAGATTATTATAAAAACAACCCAATACGTTATAAAGCTTATCGCTGGAATTGTGGTCGCGATCAACGCTTAAAAGAGATTTGGGGGGATCCGCTTAAGCATCAAGAGATGGCAGATAAAAGTGCTAAATATACCATCCCTAGCAAAGCACTACTAAAAGAAAAATTAACGCCTTTACAATATAAAGTGACACAAGAAGCGGGTACTGAGAAGCCCTTTAATAATGAGTACTGGGATAATAAGCAAGCTGGGATCTATGTAGACATTGTCTCCGGTGAGCCACTTTTTAGCTCGATTGATAAGTACAAGTCCAATACTGGATGGCCAAGTTTTACTAAACCGCTTGAATCTGCAAATATTATTGAAAGGGAAGAGCTAAGCTGGTTTGGAATAAGAACGGAAGTGCTGAGTAAACATGCAGATTCGCATTTAGGGCATGTTTTTAATGATGGTCCAGCCCCAACAGGGCTGCGTTATTGCATGAATTCTGCAGCACTAAGATTTATTCCTAAACAGCAACTAGAAGCACAAGGTTATGGCATGTATAGCAAATTATTTGTCAATAAAGCTGAGTAACAATGTTTAAAGGGGTTGTAATCAAAGTCACTTACTTCCCCCTGCCTTTATCTTCGTGCATTTCTAGTTGTTTGCTTTTGAACTTACCAACGCTCAACACCCCTGCTTATTATACTTGTAATGCGCTTGCCGTGCTTATTCCTGTTATTGAGTTCGTCAAATTTCACGGCCATCAGCTAGCTCAGTTAATTGTGAGTAAATAACGTTAAATTATCAACTTGATAATTTATAATAATTTATAATTATACACATTACAGCGTAGTATTACCTCGTCGGAACAAATCACGAATTAATTAATACTATTTAGGGAGTAAGTTATGAAAATGAATCACGTTGGACTGATGGTTGGCGATATGGATAAAGCCGTTGAGTTTTACACGAAAGCGCTTGGTCTAAGAGTTGTAATGGGTAACACCAAAGTACAAGAAGAGCGTGAGACCGCCATTGGCAGAATGTGTGTGGCGGTTTTTGGTGAGGGTTTCAAAGGCTTTAACATTGCACATCTAGTAACGACTGATGGCATTGGTGTTGAAATGTTTGAAATGAAAGAGCGTCAAGAACGTCACGAAGTTGATTTCTCACGCATTGGCATCTTCCACTTTTGTCTTCAAACAGATGACTTTGAAGGTGCTATTGCACGCACTGAAGAATATGGCGGCAAAGTACGTATGGACATTATGCGCTACCACCCAGAAGACGACAGCAGTCCTGCAAAAATGGTGTACCTAGAAGACCCGTTTGGCAATTTGTTCGAGCTTTATTCGCACACTTATGAAGAAACTTACGCTTCTGACTACGAGTAATTGATTGAATGTAATCAGTGCTTTGCTAATTTATTACAAAGTATGGAATAATTTTACATGCTTATGCACTTAACTCAGGTAAGATAAAAACACGTCAAAAAATTGCACCACAGAGTAAAATGAGAGGAAACAGAGAAAAACATAGAAAATAATAATTATCTTATATTGTAGTCTATTAGTTTTTTCTCTGTGTAGCGCGCAGCGCCTCTGTTAATGAATGCGAACCGAAACGCAGTTTCGCAGTCGCATGAAGTGTGCGTGGTAGTGGTTTTAA
>NZ_JAHNZV010000211.1 GCF_022267535.1 Psychromonas antarctica | reverse complement strand
CCTTTCTATTTTACCCCCACAGTTACATTATAAAATCGACCTAAAAGCACTCACTGTAATGGGCAGCCTAACTTCTCTAATATACTTATTGATGCAAATAATTGTTTATAATAATAATGGTCGTATGTGGAGTATTAACCCCATCCCCTATGCGACATTCATCACCTCTATAGCCATTATATCACTGTATTTTTTACTACAAAGTCAGACGTTTAATCAACGCGTTTTATGGTTAATTACATTTATGGTAACGCTTCCTCCCCTTTTTCACTCTCAAGCACGAGGGCTCTGGCTCGCACTGAGTATTGCGATAATAACGTTAGCCATAAAATCAATCCTTAATAATAAAAAATCAATTTTAGTCTTGATTCCGCTTCTGTTAGGCATCACTCTCAGCGGGTATTTAATTTCTGGAAAACTGACGCAACGTTTTGAACAAACTAAAATTGAAGTACAAAAAATCACATCTGGCAATTTAAACACTTCATTCGGGCAGCGTTTACAAATGTGGGAAGCCGCTCTTATTATGAGCAAAAAATCACCAATAATAGGGTTAGGCGATGCGCATATTGCCTATAAAGAAGCCTTAGCTAAAGAGAATATAATATCCCCTACTATTGTTCCTTTTACTCATTATCATAACCAGTTTTTAAATGCGCTGGTTAAATACGGCATTATTGGTCTGCTGTTACTCCTTTTTTCAATCTATCTGCCTATTTACTATTTTTTTACAGTTGAAAGGCGATATAAATGGCCCGCTATTTTAGTAGTTTTGATCTTTATGGTAGCCTCTCTAACCGACGTCCCTTTTCAACATGCGCAGACACTGACATTCTATTTTATAGTCATGTACATAACATTAAGCACAGCTTCCCCAGAGCTCTTAACAAAACGAGAAATACAATGAATATTCTAATTTTCAGTTCCTATAAACACGCCTGGAACAGTGTCCGTCCAGAAGCAGAAATGTTTATTGGCTTTGTAAAACAAGGCCACAATGTCACCGTCATGACACAAGGAGATTCAGAATATGTCGCACGATTTATTGAACAGGGTATTAAAGTTATAGACTGTTATCCAAGCAAAAAGATCTGTTTAAAAAGCATCAAAAAAGTACATCAAACACTGTTAGAAAATGATATTGATATCTGTTATGCCTTTAATTCGAAAACCATTCCCAATGCTGCTTTTGCATGCGTTGGTACAAAGGCTAAATTAGTCGCTTATCGCGGCACGACAGGTGGCTTATATCGCCATGATCCCAGCGCTTATCTGACGCAGCTACACCCTAGAGTTGATGGTATCGTTTGTGTTTCAAATGCAGTACAAAAAGATGTTGCCAAGCGCGTTTGGAAAAACAAACATAATGTTGTGACCATTTATAAAGGACATCGATTAGATTGGTATCAAGTGCAACCTACGTTACGCAGTGAATTTGCTTTATCTGATGAAGATATTATTGCAGTTTGCGCAGCCCATGTACGACCTAGCAAAGGTATATCACTTTTGCTACAAGCGACGCATTTTATTAATGATCCCAGATTTCATCTGATTTTAGCCGGCAGTGGTTATGAACCTTATTTTGATGAGATAAAAGCTAGCCCAATGGCAGATAGAATCCATTATATCGGCCACCGCACAGATATCCCCTCATTGATGACCATGGCTGATTTTCAAGTACAACCCTCAATTAGTGGTGAAGGTTTACCAAGAACAATCATTGAGGCGATGGCCAATGGCACCACCTCGGTGGTTACAACCACGGGAGGCTCTCCTGAGTTAGTTGTCGACGGTGAAACGGGATACATAGTAGAAACAGGGGATGCTGAAGCCTTTTCTACGGCGATGAACAAACTAATCAGCAGTAAAGCAAAATGTATTGAGATGGGTATCTGTGCTCAACAGCGGCTTGATAAGCATTTCAGCTCTGAAGAAACAGTTAAGCAGCATTTGGCTTTTTTTAATCGCTTAATGAATGATTAAGATTTAATTTCCTAGAATAGAATTCGATAATATCGCGTTATTGAATAACCTCAACTCGGGATAAGTAAATCGATCCCGAGTTGATACTAAATAACCTCAATTCTGGATAAGCTAAACGATACAGTACCGTTATTTACGCGTATTTCTGCGTTAAATCATCTGCCAATAACCAGTTATTGCTGCGATGATTCGCCTTGAACTACGCAAAACTAA
>NZ_JAHNZV010000210.1 GCF_022267535.1 Psychromonas antarctica | reverse complement strand
CATTTCCTATTATATAAGTGGAACATGCTTCTGTTGGTTACGAATATTGATTTGCTAAACATACGATGTTTCTAACAAGACGTTCGAGCCAACAGAACAACTCGCTTCAAAACGCATACTCAGGGATCGCCTACCACGACTATCTATAAGACCTGCGAGAAACGAGCTTTAAGCACATTCCATCGTTAACTTTACGCGGAGGAGCTTCAAAATGAAAGGATATGACGTTGATAATTTTGCTGTTTTAATTGGCATTGACTGGGCGGATAAAAAGCACGACATTTGTGAGCATCCGACTCACTCAGATAAATACCACTATTCGATTATTGAGCATAAACCTGAAGCACTGCATGAATGGGCAATGAGCCTCAAACAGCGCTATCCAAATCAAAAAATTGCGATTGTCTGTGAACTTAAAAAAGGCCCATTAATTTATGCCTTAGCCAAATACGATCATCTCACCTTATTTACAGTGAATCCCTCAACGGTTGCGAAATACCGCAAGGCATTTACCCCAAGTGGGGCAAAAGATGACCCATCTGATGCCTTGATACAGGTTGAGATTCTTACCCTACACATGGATAAACTATCCGTGATTGCCCCTGAATCAGTCACGATGCGAACACTCGCACAGCTGGTTGAGTACCGCCGTGGTTTAGTGCAAGACAGTGTGGATTTATCTAATAAAATAACAGCAACATTAAAGAACTACTACCCTCAAGCACTTGAATGGTTTGGGGAAAAAGACACCATTATATTTTGTGACTTCATTCAAAAATGGCCTTCACTTGCTAAGGTGAAAAAGGCCAGAAAACAAACTTTACTCGACTTCTTCGATAGCCATAACTCACATTACTCAGAGGTTAACAATGCGCGAATTATCAGTATCAAGAGTGCAATGCCGTTAACTGAGGACAAAGGTGTGATCGAACCGAACCAAATGTTAGTAGAGGTACTCATTGCACAATCTAAAGTGTTGCTGAAAGGGATTGAAAAACTCGATAAAGCAATAAAATCAGCTTACAAAAAACAGCACGACAAAGTGATTTTTGATAGTTTACCTGGTGCAGGTCCACAACTTGCTCCGCGCTTATTAGTTGCATTTGGCAGTAACAGAGAGCGTTACCATGATGCCACTGAACTACAACAATATGCTGGTATTGCACCGGTTATTGAACGTAGCGGAAAGAAAATGTGGACACATTGGCGTTATAGTTGCCCGACATTTTTAAGACAAACATTTGTTGAATGGGCAGGGTTTTCTATACGTTATTCGTTTTGGGCAAAGGCTTATTATGAACAACAAAAAAGCAAAGGGAAACCCCATAACAGCATCATAAGGTCACTGGCCTTCAAGTGGATAAGGATAGTTTTTAGGTGTTGGAAAACCAACACGCCATATGATGAATCTAAATATTTAGAAGCGTTGAAACGCAGAGGTTCGCCATTGTTAACATTTGCAATAAAATAGCTAATTTTAACTTGTGGTCCACCTCAGGGCGTGTTGTTAGGCATTTTTATAAGCCTCTGTAATTAATTTATTTAATTTAAATTTAACCTTCTCAATTGTATCTGACTCTACTTGGAGTAGCTCCAGTGATTTTTGTTCAAATATACCTTTATCTATAATGTTCAACATTTTATTTAACAAGAATGATATCGATTCAACTTCTTTTCTTAAATCACTTACACCCAACAAAGTTGAATTTACCATCGCAGTATTTAAATAGTTTTGAGACTCAAGAATGCATGCATGTGACTCTTTTACAACAACACTATTGTCTTCAAGCTTTCCGTGATAAATCGAATTACGTAAAATGACAGCTAACTTGTTCAAAGATGTATATGAATTCCCAATATTCAGTGCCGTATCTTTAATTAATTGTTTATTATCTTCATAGCTTCTTTTTTCCAATTCATTACTGAACTGTCTTTTAGCTGCTAATTGTGTAAAAACTCCAGCGATTATTGCCCCAAGGCCTATTTTTACTGCGGTATCTATAACCGCCAATATTTCAGTACTCAACTTCAATTCCTAATTTTTAACATTAACAGTACATAACACTGATGCCATCGTGGTAGAACGATCTGTTACCAGACCGACCCCACACAGATCCGGACGTGCGGAACTACCGCATCCGGCTCTTCAGTTATATATTCACTCGTGTAAAACACGACCCTAGTACCAGTCGACCAGC
>NZ_JAHNZV010000021.1 GCF_022267535.1 Psychromonas antarctica | reverse complement strand
AATATGCGTATAGGTAAATTATTCATTGGATAAGCAAATGATAATAAACAACTTTATATTACTACTTTTTCTTTTTCGAGATAAATACACGGGTATTGGTGTGACCACTAAGAGAAAGTGGTGGAGCTATGCGGGATCGAACCGCAGACCTCAACGCTGCCAGCGTTGCGCTCTCCCAGCTGAGCTATAGCCCCATAATTGGGTTGGGATTTTCTTTGTTAAATTAACAGGGCGTATAATATGCGCCCTGTTAATTTTTGTCAATTCAATGAGTTAACAAATTTTACTATTTTTTTGATTTACTGGGCGAGTTCACGTGCGGCGATAAATTCAAGCGCACGACTGATCCGTGTAATACTTCGTGTTTTGCCAATTAGACGTAGTGTTACATCTAAAGAGGGGGATTGTCCTGCACCTGTAATTGCTACGCGTAATGGCATACCCACTTTACCCATACCCACTTCTAATTCTTCAGCCGTATCATTAATGACTTGATGTAGTGTTGCATCTGTCCAGTCATCGGTGGACTGCAGTTTTTGTTGCACCAAAATAAGCGCCTCTTTTGCTACTGGACGAAGGTGCTTTTTCGCGGCAGCTGCATCAAACTGTTCAAATTCTTCATAGAAGTAGCGGCTCGATGCGGCCAATTCAACCAAGGTTTTGGCGCGCTCTGAAAGTGCGGTTATGATTTCTGGCAGGGCAGGACCGTTGGCGATATCAATTTTTTGATTCGCCATATGCCATGTGAGATGAGTCGCTATATAAGCGGGATCAAGCGTTTTAATATAGTGTTGATTTAACCAAATTAATTTGTCTGTATTAAATGCAGAAGGGGCTTTATTGACAGCATCGAGTGAAAACAGCTCTATCATCTCTTGTTCTGAGAAAATTTCTTGATCGCCATGTGACCAGCCTAAACGAACTAGGTAGTTTTTAAGGGCTTCAGGCAGGTAGCCTTCATCACGAAATTGCATAACAGAGACTGCACCATGACGTTTAGAAAGCTTCGCGCCATCATCACCTAAAATCATAGCTACATGTGCATATTCAGGTAAAGGAGCATTTAATGCTTTGAGAATATTGATTTGGCGAGGTGTATTATTGATATGATCTTCACCACGAACGACATCTGTAATACCCATATCCCAGTCATCGACAACTACGCAGAAATTGTAAGTGGGTGTGCCATCGGTACGTTGAATAATTAAATCATCTAATTCACTGTTAGAAAATTCGATATGGCCACGTACGTGATCGGCAAATTTAACCGATCCTTCTTTTGGGTTTTTGAAACGAATAACATAAGCAGCATCGGTATCAAGGGGGGCTAAATTACGACATTTCCCGTCGTATCGAGCGGTTTGTCCTGCTTTCTCTTGTGCTTCACGTAGTGCATTTACACGCTCTTTTGAGCAGTAACATTTGTAGGCTGTTCCATCAGCAAGCATCTTGGTAATAATCTCTTTATAACGATCAAAACGTTTAGTTTGGTAATAAGGGCCTTCATCCCAAGTCAATCCCATCCATGTCATTCCCTCTAAAATAGCATCGACGGCTTCTTGAGTTGAGCGTTCGATATCAGTATCTTCTATACGTAATACAAATTTGCCACCTTGATTTTTAGCATGTAGCCAAGAATAAAGCGCAGTTCGAGCGCCACCTACGTGTAAAAATCCTGTTGGGCTAGGGGCAAAACGTGTTTTAACTGTCATTTAGAAGTTTCCTTTATATATAGGATCGAAAGTAATAGCGTATTTTAACGAATACCGTTGTAATTACATTAACTATTTTATTTTTATCCTTGTCTGCTTGGTTGAGCAATACAAAAGGTAAACTTGATGCTCAAAGTTACCTATATTGTTTACCCTTTGAGCAGTTAACCATAAAACACGATCTTTATTATAGAAATGGCTTGACTGAAAAAGGGCGTTCCCTATAATACGCAGCACAAACAGGGCAGGTAATTCGTGCTGTTTTAGTTGAGCATAATAGCTCGATGCTTTTAGAGTGAAAAAGTTAAGAATTTTAAAGATGGGCGATTAGTGCCGTTTTGCGGAGAACAACGCTGATGTCTTTAGGCTTCATAATTTTGAAGTTGAAAAAGTTAAAGATGGGCGATTAGTGCCGTTTTGCGGAGAACAACGCTGATGTCTTTAGGTTTCATAATTTTGAAGTTGAAAAAGTTAAAGATGGGCGATTAGCTCAGTTGGGAGAGCACCGCCCTTACAAGGCGGGGGTCACTGGTTCAAGCCCAGTATCGCCCACCATCTTTATTACTTATTAAACCACAAGTCTATAATTCCCACATTGTTCACCAATATCTACTAAAAACTTTTGCCGATTTACTGAAATCTATACTGTGCAATAGCAACAGGAAAACAATCTCTTTAGATTTGTTGTACCGCTAGGCCTTCCGCTTGTAACAATTTCATGTTTTTTCTAAAGCAGCTTGGAGAGCAACCGAAATATTTCCCAAAACGATGGGTAAAATTATACGGATCTTTATAGCCTAAACGATGTGCAATCATCGTCACTGTCCAATCATTATAATTGAGTAGATCGGCGGCTTTATCCATGCGTAGTTGAATAAGTTTCGCGCGCGGCGAGAGCCCAAATAGGGATTTACTGATGCGATTAAACTGCTCTTCACTGATATAGCAGTTCTGCGCCATTGCTTTTACTGTCCAAGCTAAGTGAAGCTGACTTTCTACGTTATTAAATAACGCCTGTACCCGAGCCACAGAGCGGGATGATTTGGTTTCAAAGCCAGTTAGTAAGCGGCATACTTCACTTACTAACAAGCGTCGAAAGCTTGGCCGTCCTCCTATTTCGTAGTGAATCAAGTTCATCAAAGACCAAATCTGCTCGCTATGATTAAACGGTAGGATCTTCTGGCCAATATTTTCGACAAACTGCCATCTTGGGGTCGGGTTAGGTAAAAACCACACCATTTTCCATTGGTTGTCTACTGGATTTATTTCAAAGCGATAGGGGGAGTGTGCCGGAAGGATGACCATAGTATAAGGCTCAATCAGTTCAACGCAAGCGCATGTAGTTAGAATGCCTCCTCCTTCGAGAGTAAATAAGATGGTATGTACATTAATACCATCTCTTTCAACTTGATAACCATCTCTTAAGTCTGCCATACCAGCCATAAAGATATCATCTTGTGCTAATTCAGGAATATTAGAATGGGTTAAAAAGCGCTCTTTGCATGATTCCGACAAAAACACCTTATCAACCCATTTTGATTTAGGTGTCATTTTTTCAATGACGGATTTGCACAGGTTTTCTCTATTTTTGCACATGTTCATCTGTTGAAGGTCGCTCTATAGTTTGGGTCAATATTAAGGACTGCTTATGACATTCAAAAGTTACGCTAATCGATACTATAAATCAATGCAAAACCCTATGCTACTTAAGGTTGGTAAGTTGGCATTTCCCGTTGCCATTCAGAGTGCACTGGTTGCCGTGTTAGCGCTAGCTGATCTGCTAATGGTTAGTGATTTTGGTATGGCAGCAACGGCAGCTGTGGGAATCGCATCAAAATGGCACTTTGTTGCTATTATGATAATGGCTGGACTATCATCTGCTAATGGGGTGTTGGTTGCGCAGTATTGGGGAAAAAATGACCGCCGTTCGGCTAAAACGGTAACTCAATTAGCATTATGGTTTGGCATTAAACTGCTTATCCCGATCACCTTACTGATCACTTTATTTGCCAGTAGTATTTTATTGCTGCAAACGTCTGACTTGACAGTAATCGAACTTGGAGCAAGTTACCTTTATTACAGCTTTCCAGTGCTGCTACTGACCCATCTGGTTATCGTTGCAGAGTCGAGCATGCGTGCTAGTGGTGATGCTTTCACCCCTTTGTTGTTGGGTGCTTTAACCATTATTGTCAATATAGTACTTAATTTTTGGTTTATTAACGGAGGTTTAGGTCTCCCGATGATGGGCGTTGCAGGAGCTGCACTCGCCACCTCTATTTCTCGTCTGTTGCAAGTATGTCTGATTGCCTATTATTTAAAGCGTAAAAAACATTGGTTAATACAAGAAAAAAGTTTACAAGAAACGCATTCGCTGTGGTTAGTGTATAAAACGCTTGCTTTTCCTACTGCTGCAAATGCGCTTTTATGGGCGGCTGGCACGCTCGCTTACCAAACTATTTTTGGTCATCTGGGTACCAGTGAACTTGCTGTTTATAGTATGTTGGGCCCCCTTGAATCACTTTGCTACTCTGTTTTCTTCGGTATTTCAGTCGCCTGCTCAATATTACTTGGGCAAGCATTAGGTCGAGATGAATATGCCCAAGCCTTAAATATGACCTACTTTTTTATTCGTACTGTGCTGGTCTGTGGTTTGTTTCTCGGTGCACTACTGCTATCAGGGAGCGAATATATCTTGAGTTGGTTAGGTTTAACTGGTCTGGCATTATACCCTCTAGCCTCTCCGGCAATCACGATACTGAGCTGTGCAATTTGGTTACGCATGCTTAACATGCTTATTATTAACGGTATTCTAAGAGCGGGTGGTGATAACCTATTCTGTTTGCGTATGGATTTTATTGCCATGTGGATGATCGGGATCCCGCTGGCAGGTTACGGCGCTTTCATTGCTGAATGGGATTTTCGATATGTGTACTTGATCATGATTGTTGAAGAGATTGTTAAATTTTCACTTTGTTTTCATCGTTATTTGCAACGCCGTTGGATGAATAATTTAACCCTTGTCGCCGGTTTGGCATCTTGATGTCATTGTAATTATGGGTTAAATGTTTACCAGTGAGAAATATATTGCGAGGTGTCATTTTTGTTGGTTTTTCGATTGAGTTAGTGATCCTTTTGATTACTTTTTTGCTCATTATTTTCATACTAGCAGATCGCAGATAATGGTATTTTTAACACATTAATCGGGTCAAAAAATAGCATTAACCAGAAAGAATTTATTACTAATAATGAGGTTCAACATGGCATTTAAAGATGATTTTATATGGGGTGCAGCAGCAGCCAGTTACCAGATTGAAGGTAGTACACAATTTGTTGATGGCTGTGCGGAGTCTGTCTGGGATATGTGCAGCCGTAAAAAAGGCTTTGTCCAAGGCGGTAATAACGGCTTTGTAGCGTGCGATCATTATAATCGCTATAAAGAAGACGTGGCGATTATGAGCGAAATGTCATTGCAGGCCTATCGACTAAGTATTATGTGGCCACGGGTAAAGCCTCAAGGTATTGGAAAGGTCAATGCACAAGGACTAGATTATTACGATCGTTTGATTGATGAGTTATTAAGCAAAGGAATCGACCCTTGGGTGACACTTTTTCATTGGGATTATCCGATAGCGCTTTTTCACAAAGGTGGGTGGTTAAATGATGACTCAAGTGATTGGTTTGCCGAATACACGCGAGTCATTGTTGAGAAATTATCAGATAGAGTCAGCAATTGGTTTACGTTAAATGAACAAGCCTGCTTTATTGGTCATGGGCATCAAACAGGTATGCATGCACCAGGCTTGCAACTTGCCAATAAAGAGGTCAATAGAGCATGGCATAATGCACTTTTAGCGCACGGGAAAGCAGTGAAAATAATTAGAGAGGAGGCAAAATCTCCGGCTAAGGTGGGCGCTGCTCCTTGCTTTCGTACGGCTGTACCTTTTAGTCACTCTGCCGAGGACATTGAGGCTGCTCGTCAGCATACATTTAGTATGTTGGATGATTCCATGTTTAATGCGACCTGGTGGATGGATCCGGCTTTTAAAGGAGAATATCCGGAAGACGGCTTGTTATTATTTGCAGATGACTCGCCTGTCATTAAAGAGGGGGATATGGACATTATCTGCCAGCCGCTAGATTTTGTCGGTTTTAATGTTTACTCGTCTGCATTAGTTAGGGCTGGCCTTGATGGAAAGCCTGAGGTAGTGGAGTACCCGAGTGATCACCCTATGAGCTATTTTAAATGGCCAGTGAGTCCTGAGTCGCTTCGTTGGGGAACACAATTTTTGTATGAACGTTATCAAAAGCCGATTATTGTGACTGAAAATGGTTTAAGTCTAAATGACTGGGTAAGTTTAGACGGTAAGGTACACGATCCTAAACGGATTGATTTCTTGAACCGTTACCTTCTAGGTGCTAAACAAGCAATTGAAAATGGTACCGATATCATCGGTTATTTTCAGTGGTCTATTCTTGATAATTTTGAATGGGCAGAAGGATACGGACAACGATTTGGTATGGTTCATGTTGATTACGCTTCACAGAAACGGACTGTCAAAGATTCTGGTTATTGGTACAAGGAAGTGATTGAATCAAAGGGTAAAAAATTGGGAGAACATTCACCTCTTCATGAGTGGGTAAGACCTGAAAATTTTAATAAAAACATCAAGTAGATTGCGCTACGTTTATAAATTAAGACAAGAACGATTCAATTATTAAGCATAAGACATTTTATCCTTATTGAGCTAGCTGAAGAGTCTGCTTCTATATGTCATTGAATGTGATTAAGATCACAAGTAAGCGCTTCCTTTTGTAATTGGGTATGTCATATATTTATACTGCGTGCGTAACTTAGCAGCAATTTTTTGGAGATATTATGAAACTTTATCAAACAGTTAAAGATAGCGATTTTCGTTTAAGTGAAACGGAACATGCGGATTTATATAAAAATTATGAGCAGGAGGATACTACGACCTATACCGATGCGGGTGAACTGCATAAGATTTATATGGATGAATCTAAGACTTTTCAAGAGTGGGAGGGCTTCGGTGGCGCTTTTACAGAGTCCGCCGCGGATGTGCTTAATAGAATGAGCCCCGAGAAACAAAAAATAATGATGGAGGCGTATTTTCACCCACAGAAAGGGATCGGTTATAACTTTTGTAGAACCCACATCAACAGCTGTGATTTTTCTTTAGAAAACTGGGCATGCTGCGAGACAGAAGATCCAACGCTGACTGATTTTAATCTGCGACGCGATAAGCAACAGATTATCCCAATGATTGCATGGGCGAAAGAGCTTTCAGAGCAAGATATTACCCTTTTCTCTTCGCCGTGGAGTCCGCCTGCATGGATGAAAACCAATGGCCAGATGAATAATGGTGGAAAGTTAAAAGATCAATACCGTCAGGCATGGGCACTTTATTATTGTAAGTATATTAAAGCGATGCAAACCGAGGGGATAACGATATCAGCCCTGACAATACAAAATGAACCAGCTGCGACACAAGTGTGGGATTCTTGTGTCTATAGCTCGGAAGAGGAGCGTGATTTTGTCCGCGATTATCTTGGGCCTACCTTAGAAAAACAGGGATTAGGACATATTAAATTAGTCTGTTGGGATCATAATCGCGCCGAAGCCTATGATCGTGCTCAGAAGATGTTTGATGATGAAGTTGCGAGCAAGTATGTCTATGGTATCGGCATTCATTGGTATATGGGAGATAACTACCAAAACCTTAAGTTAATCAATGATATCTACCCTGATAAGAAAATATGGTTTACAGAAGGGTGTCAGGAAAATGGACCACATCTAGGTGATTGGAATGTCGGTGAACGGTATGCGCACTCGATGATTAATGATTTAAACCATAATACATCTGCATGGTGTGACTGGAACCTTTTTCTTGATGAAAACGGTGGGCCAAATCATGTGAATAATCTATGCAGTGCGCCCATCATCGCAGATACGGTTAATGATGAAATTACAGTTAATCCATCATATTACTATTTTGCTCATTTCTCTAAATTTATAAAGCGAGGTGCTAAACGCATCGCAGTATGCACTACCACTGATGTTATTGAAGCTACGGGCTTCATTAATCCGAATGGGGAAAAAGTCATCGTAGTATGCAATAACTCTGAACAAAGTTTAACCTATGCACTACATCATATAGATAAAGGTAGTTATATCACTATGCTGCCAAGATCGATTCACACCGTAGTGATTTAGTTGTCTTGATACTTAAAACAGCTGAATCGCTAACGTTCGCTGTTTTAAGTTTTGTTTTTTGAAAAATATTTTTAAACATCTAAAAGGTAACACTATCAAATTATACCCTTTTCATAGTGCTCTATTGAGGCATAGATAAAATGAATTAAAGCAAAAGCCTTTTTTGCAGTCAATCGTTGTTTCTGATTACAAAATTAATAACGAATTTAGCCTTCATTTAAACAACCATAAAGGCATAGATAATTTGTAGATTTGGTGGTAGATAGTGAAGACATTATCGGTAGGTAAATGTCCTCGATGGCGTTACCACAACAGGCCACATGGTCGATAATCTTGGAGCTCTATAATGTATTCGTTTTTTAGTTAATGATATTGATTTGAGGCTGCTGTAATGAGCACAATAGTTCATAAAAGAAGCCTCTCATGCTAAAGTGTGATCGAAGTACAGCTTTCTAATGAATCAGGTTGATCCGGTGGTTTCGGCAGCATACTATTCGTTAAAGAAAGCGCTTTCTTGTGTGTTGTGGATGTGCGATAGCAAATAGTCTTTGTTCATACATCAAATAGTGACCGTTTTCTTCCAGTTTTTTAAACTAAAAAGGATTATTTAATGCATAGTAAAAAGATTTTAGCATCGATCATATGTGGACTCTTAGCATCTTCAAGTGCTGTTATGGCTGATCAAATTAAACAGGGGGGGAACTTAGTTGTTCCTATTATCAATACTGGTTTTGTTGATAACTTTAACCCATATACCTCTGGTGGGTTATATGATGGCGTGTTGTACGAGCCATTAATAATGTTCAATATTAAGACTAATAGTGTTGAATACCGTTTAGCAAAATCGGCTGAGTATTCTACTGATTTGAAAACCATCACTGTTAAGTTGCGTGATGGACTAAAATGGTCTGACGGCAAAGCATTGACGGCAAAAGATGTAGCATTTAGTTACAATATGACCAAGACAGCTCCTGCATTTGACCAAAAAGCGATCTGGACCACTGGTAATTTAATCAGTGTGGAAGCGACTGACCCAACAACTGTTGTTTTTAAATTAAATACCGCAGATTCAACATTTATTTGGGGATTGTCTAACTACCATATCGTGCCAGAACATATTTGGAGCAAAGTTGCAGCGAAAGACTTGGCAACGTTTACCAATCCAAATCCTGTAGGCAGCGGCCCTCTGACTGATATTAAATATGTTAAGCCACAACAGATAGAAGTTTGTCGAAATGACAACTATTACCTTGAAAACCGTCCTTACATTGATTGCATCACTTTCCGCTCATACAATGATAACTCTCAAATTCAACCTGCATTGATGAAAGGTGAAATTGATTGGGGTTCTAACTTTATTGCTGATGTTGAAAATACGTTTGTTGCTGCAGATCCTAAAAACAATCATTTCTGGTACCCAGCAAACGATGCAATCCACCTTTATGTTAATACGAAAGAAAAACCTTTTGATAATTTAAACGTGCGTCAAGCATTATCGATGGCGTTGAATCGTGATGAGATTGTCGATATAGCGGCTTATGGTTACCCAACGGCTAACTTTAACGCAGGTGGTATTGCTGAACTATATGCCCCATTTATCAATAAAAAAATCTCTGATAAATATAAATGGATAACAACTTATAACCCAGAAAAAGCTAAACAGTTACTTGATGAAGCAGGTTATAAAGACACTGATGGTGATGGATTCAGAGAGATGGATGGCAAGAACATTGACTTCGATATCAATGTTGTTAATGGCTGGACTGACTGGATTCAAGTCGTACAGATGGTGACTGAGTATTTCGAAGAAATAGGTATTAAAGCGAACGTAAAAACTGTCGATTGGTCTGTTTATGACAGTGGCTTAAAAGATAGTACTTATAAAATGTCTATTAACTGGTCAAAGGTTGCGACTAACCCGATTGAAGCTTACCAGACCTACTTCTTAACGTCACAGATTGGTAAAAGCTGGCATGCAGGTCATGGTGTTCATTCAGCTGAAATTGATACGCTGATCAATAGCTTCGGTCTGACGAACGATGCGAAGAAACAGCAGGTTATACTCGATAAACTACAAGAGTTTACCGCTGAAAATCTACCGTTTATTCCGCTATTTTCAAATGCAACTTGGTTCCAATACAGTACTGCCAAATTTGTTGGCTGGCCAAGTGAGGAAAATCCGTACGTTCAACCAAGTTTCTATGACGGTGGTAACCGTAACTTGATTATTAATAATCTGCACCTCAAGTAACTTAGAACTATCAAAAGAGTCACTTTGTGGCTCTTTAATTATTGGAACAAATTATGAGTTTTTTATTACGCCGACTTAGTTTTTATTTTACTGCTTTTCTGATTGCAATTTCATTTAACTTTCTACTGCCAAGAATGATGCCGGGTAATCCCATTGACGCATTATTCGCAGCTGCGCAAGGGAAAATGGATCCTGCGCAAATGGATGCAATAAAAGAGATGTATGGTTTTATGGACGGCTCTTTTTTTGAGCAGTACATTGCATATATTCAAAGTGTCTTTACCTTGGATCTTGGACCATCAGTCTTAATGTTTCCTATTGATGTGACAACCGTTGTCGGCATGTCTCTGCCATGGACCATGTTTTTAGCATTAGGTTCATTGATTGTTGCTTTAATTATCGGAGTTTCAATCGGCACTTATTCAGCTTATAGACGAGATGGTTTCTTCGGCCAGTTTGTGCCGCCATTTTTAGCTTTTTTGAGTAATTTTCCTTATATCGTAACTGCATTATTACTCTTTTACTTTTTCGGTCTGGAACTTGAACTTTTACCACTTGCCTACACCTATGATCCTTCATTAGCACCTGGGTTTTCTTTGGAATTTATCGGCAGTGTGGCAAAACATGCGATTTTACCTATGGGTTCAATGATTTTAGTGGGCATCGCGACTTGGGTCTTTAATATGCGTAATGCGATGATCAATGTGCTTGGTGAAGATTACGTCACCATGGCTGAAGCCAAAGGGCTAAGCAGTTATCGGGTGATGTATCGCTATGCAGGTAGAAACGCAATTTTACCCGTTGCAACAGCAATCGCGATGGCGATCGGTTTCTCCTTCGCGGGATCAATTATGACCGAGGTAGTCTTTAACTATCAAGGTTTAGGAAATATCCTGCTTAAAGGCATTATGGCGCGAGATTATCCGCTTATCCAAGCCATTCTATTGATTCTGGTCACTGCTGTGTTAGTCGCCAATTTTATAGCCGATCTACTATATGTATGGCTTGACCCTCGTATTTCTAAATAAGGTATAGATATGAACAATTCAATTGCATCTGCTCCTAACCAACAAAGTCAGTTTAGACAGACATGTAGTACTGTCTGGATGAAATGCAAAGCATTTTTCAGTGGTAACCCACCGGCGATTATTGGTGTGAGTTTAATTATGGTTATTTTGCTTGGTGCGTTATTTGCGCCAATATTATCCAGCCATAATCCAGATAAGCGTGTTGCTAGACCGCACGTGGCTCCCAATGCGGAACATATTTTAGGCTCAACACGCAACGGTCGAGATGTATTCAGTCAGGTACTTTACGGCGCAAGGAAAACCTTAGCGGTCTCACTTTTTGCGGGCATTATCGCAATGAGCATCGCTATCGCCGTCGGCGTTACATCGGGTTATATGGGTGGCAAAGTTGACGAGTGGATGAACTTTGCGACGAATGTATTCTTGGTTTTTCCTCAGCTTCCTTTACTGATTGTACTCGCTGCATTTTTGGGGCAAGTCGGATCGATGGTGATTGCCGTATTACTTGGATTTACCTCCTGGCCTTGGGGGGCGAGGGTGATTCGCTCGCAAACAATGGCGATAAGAAATAAAGAGTTTATTATTTCAGCAGAAGTGATGGGCGAGTCAAAAATACGCATTATTCTTGTTGAAATTTTGCCAAACCTAATTTCGATTGTGTTTGGTGGTTTCCTGGGCACCGTTATCTATGCAATGGGTGCAGAAGCAGCGCTTGGTTTCCTCGGTTTAGGCGACGCTACAGAAGTTAGTTGGGGATCAATGTTGTACTGGGCGCAAGTATCGTCTTCTTTATATACTGGCGCATGGTGGGAGATGCTTGTACCTGCAATTGCTTTAGCACTAACTGGCGGGGCATTAGCGTTAATTAATATGTCGATTGACCAGGTCAGTAATCCGAAACTTAAAACGGGTCCGCATCTGAAGTTATGGAAAAAAATGAATCATGAAACAGAAAAGCGTCGAGGTCTAGTATGAAAAAACCACTCTTAGAAATAAATAACCTGTGTGTTGATTATGTTTCTCCCAATGGTGTAGCAAGAGCGGTGAACAACGTCAGTTTGTCGATTGCGCCTGGTGAAACATTAGGTATAGCAGGAGAGTCAGGCTGCGGGAAAAGTACCTTAGCATTTGCAATTACACGTTTACATAAAGCACCCGCGCTAATATCAGAAGGTGAAATTATTTATAACGGTCGTGATATCTTAAAAATGACCAACAAAGAGTTGCGAGAGTTCCGTTGGAATGATGTTTCCATTGTTTTCCAAAGTGCCATGAACTCATTGAACCCTGTTATTACTATTGGCGAGCAACTTACCGATGTTATTGTTGCTCACAAAAGAATCAGCGTTAAGCAAGCCTCTATAAAAGCAAAAGAATTGCTTACTGTGGTTGGTATCCATGGTGACCGCTTGAGCAGCTTCCCACATCAGCTTAGTGGCGGCATGAGACAACGAGTTGTTATCGCTATTGCATTAGCGCTTGAGCCGAAGCTGATTATTATGGATGAGCCGACAACTGCATTAGATGTGGTCGTTGAGCGTGAAATTTTAAATGAATTATATGATTTGAAAGAAAAATTTGGATTCTCCATTCTATTTATCAGTCATGATTTAAGTTTAATGGGTGAAATCGCCGATCGTATTGGTATTATGTATGCGGGAAATTTGATTGAAATTGGTGATGCTAAAACAGTATTTAACAACCCATCTCATCCTTATACAAAAGGTTTACTTGCTTCATTCCCGACGATTCACGGGCCAAAAGAACGCCTCTATGGCATACCTGGCGATCCGGTTAATTTATTAAATCTACCGACTGGCTGTAATTTTCAGAAACGTTGTAACGATTGTATGGATATCTGTAAGAAAGACGATCCGATACTGGCTGAGCTTAATGTCGATTACAAAGTCGCATGTCATAAATTTTAAGGAATCATAATGGAAACGACAAATACTCCCGAGGTAGTGCTCTCAGTCAGAAATTTGATTAAAGATTTTTCTATCGGAAAAAAGAAAACTATGCGCGCAGTGAACGAAGTGTCATTCGATTTGTGCAAAGGCGAAGCGCTAGCCATAGTAGGTGAATCTGGTTCAGGTAAAAGTACTGGCGCTCGTGTTCTTACTCGTATTTATGATAAAACGGGTGGTGATATCATTTTTAAAGGGCAACCTTTAGATGAGTTTGTTAAGCAACATGGGTCGCTTGAATATGCCCGTCAGGTACAGATGATATTCCAAGACCCCTTTGGATCACTTAATCCGGTGCATTCGATTTTTCATCATATTGCTCGACCTTTACTTATTCATAAACGCGCAGATAAAAAAACCATTGAGAAGTTAGTTTATGAGCTTCTTGAACTCGTCGGTTTGTTTCCTGCTGCTGAAACGGCAGGGAAGTTCCCCCATGAACTCAGTGGTGGGCAAAGACAACGTGTGGCTATTGCGCGTGCATTAGCTGTAGATCCCGAAGTAATCTTAGCCGATGAACCGATTTCGATGCTCGATGTATCTGTTCGTCTGGGTATTTTGAACTTAATGACCGATCTCAAAGATAAACACGGCATTTCGTTTATGTACATTACTCATGATATTGCAACCGCAAGATATTTTGCAGAAAAAACGGCGGTTATGTACGTCGGCCATATGGTTGAGTGGGGCAATAGTGATAAAGTCACACAAACACCGCAACACCCCTATACACAATTATTGCTCTCTGCTGTGCCTGAAGCGGGACAAAAAGGGCGCCGAGAATTAGGGGCTAAAAAAGGTGAAATACCGATGTGGACAGGTGATACAAAAGGTTGTCCATTCGCAGCGCGTTGCCCTCGTGCATTAGATAAATGTAATGATAGTTTCCCTGGTGTTACGCAAATCGCAGAGGAGCATTTCATTCGTTGTCATAATATTTAATCACTGAATAATTTGGCTTTACGTGCTTATGGATATTGTTTATTACCTAAGCACTTTTTTTTACCCTGCGCAAAAAAAGTAAGCGCTTACACTAATGGGTTTGACCATGAAAAACGAAAATAGTTATAATTCATCTCCCGCTATCTCGGGAAAATTCATTTCCATTGATGGAGATAAATACTATCAGATAACCAATGCTGATCAGATGAAGCCCTTTTTTATCAGTGTTGTATCGGCCAGTGATCACTGGTTATTTATTTCATCAACCGGTTGTTTATCGGCGGGTAGAATTCGACCTGAAAATGCTTTGTTCCCATATAAATCAGTGGATTACATCCATGAGAGTGCTGAAAATACTGGCAGTAAAACCATTGTTAAAGTAATGACTGAAAATGGTTGCAAACAATGGGAACCGTTTAATCTTCAGCATAATAGCCTTTATCAAGTCCAGCGTAATCTTTATAAAAATATTGCCGGTGATAAGATTGTTTTTGAAGAAATCAATCTTGATCTCGGGCTTACTTTTAAATATCAGTGGGCTACTAGCGAGCAATATGGTTTTGTCAGAACTTCTACAGTGAAAAACGATGTGCAACAAGCCATTGAATTTGAAATTGTAGATGGTATTCAAAATATTTTGCCGCCTAATGCGCCGCTTACGCTTATGCAGACATCTAGCGCCTTACTGGATGCTTACAAGTGGAATGAACTATTACCTAAATCTGCATTGGCAACCTATAGCTTATATGCCAAATTAAGTGATCGCGCCGAACCCGCGGAATCATTACGCGCCACAACCGTATTTAGTGTTGCCGACGATTGCCAATCTATTTTACTGTCAAGTGAACAGCTCGGCGCCTTCCGTCGCGGAGAAAAAATAGTCAATGAAACACTGCGTCGTGGTTTAAGAGGTGCTTATTTTATTCACAAAAGCTGTCTGCTTGCTGCCGGTCAAGAAAACAGCTGGCAGATAATTGCAGATATTGATAAAACACACAGTGATATTGCTCAATTACAGAAAAATTTACAATTGGGTGTAGCTGTAACAGCCAATATTAATCAATCAGTTGATGCTAACCATCAAGATCTGTTAATGCTAATGGCAGGTAGTGATGCTTACCAAAAAACGGCGCAAGAAGAGACGACTGTTCATCACTATGCTAACGTTTTATTTAATAATATGCGTGGTGGTGTCGTTGTTGATCAATATTGGGTAGAGAAACAAGATTTTGTAAAAAACCTGACCCATTCAAATAAAGTGGTAGCAGAAAAATGCCGAGACTTTTTTGCAACTTTGCCTGAGCGTATTGATTACCAAGAGTTGATCAGGTTAGCAAGTAAGCAAAATGATGCGCAACTTATTCGTCTTTGCCATGAATATTTACCGTTAACTTTTGGTCGTCGTCATGGTGATCCAAGCCGTCCATGGAACCATTTTGAAATCAAATTAAAAGATGAAAATGGTGATCGATTATTATCTTATCAAGGGAACTGGCGTGACATTTTCCAAAACTGGGAAGCGCTAGGCCTAAGTTACCCTAATTTTATTAAGTCATTTATCTCTAAATTTGTTAATGCTTCTACTATCGATGGTTATAACCCTTATCGTATTACTAAAGCGGGGGTCGATTGGGAGATGTTAGAGGCTGATGATGCTTGGAGTAATATTGGTTACTGGGGTGATCACCAGATTATCTATTTACTTAAATTCTTAGAGTTATCTAAAAAATTCCAACCTCAAGAACTCAGTGAATTATTAAATGCTGAAATTTTCAGTTATGCAAATGTGCCTTATGAAATTGAAGGTGTTGATAAATTGTTTGCTGATGCTAAAAATACGGTGATTTTTAATGACGACAAACAGGCGGTTATCGATAATCGCGTGCAAGAACTGGGCAGTGATGGGCGTCTATTATTAGATGAGAATAACAATGTGTATATGGTTAACCTGACCGAGAAATTATTGGTTCCATTGTTAGCGAAGCTGGGTAACTTAGTTGTTGATGGTGGTATCTGGCTTAATACGCAGCGTCCAGAATGGAATGATGCAAATAATGCGATTGTTGGTACTGGATTATCTATGGTGACATTGTACTATATGCGCCGTTATGTTGCGTTTTTACAAGCGTTATTAAAAGGTAATATGGGTCAAGTGCAGCTATCAACTGACTTAGCTGATTGGGTTGTTGCGACGTCAAAAATTTTACAAGAAGCGAATAGTCTACTTACAGTTGGCATTATTAGTAGTGAAGCACGTAGTAAGGTGCTAGGTAAACTTGCTAGTGCATCGGCTGACTATCGTGCAGCTGTTTATAAAAGTGGTTTCTCAGGTAAAAAACAGTGTGATTTTACTACGCTTACTGAAATGCTTGATGTGAGTCTTGAGGTTATCGACGAAAGCATCCACAGCAATCTGCGTAAAGACGGTCTTTACAATGCTTATAATATTATTAATTACACAGCAGAAACCGTAAATGTTGACTTGCTTTACCCTATGCTTGAAGGTCAGGTCGCAGTATTGTCGGCGAGTGTACTCTCACCAGAGCAAGCTGTGACGCTGCTCGATAATTTATATGCGAGTGAAATGTATCGCGCGGATCAAAAAACATTTATGCTTTATCCAGATCGTGATTTGTCTCTTTTTGTTGACAAAAACTGCATTGATGCTGCGCGTGTTAATGCTAACGCGCTGCTTAAAGCAATGTTAGTTAAAGGTGATCGTCGTGTCATCGAGATCGATTCCGAGGGGGCCTATCATTTTAATGCAAACTTTGAGAATGCGGGAGTATTAGCGAAAGCATTGCAAGTAGTCGCGTCTGACTATCAGGATGTTGCCAGCGAAAGCACCGCAGATGTACTCGCTTGTTATGAAGAAGTATTTAATCATCAGGCATTTACTGGTCGTTCAGGCACTATGTTCGGCTATGAAGGTTTGGGATCTATCTACTGGCACATGGTTTCTAAATTATTACTTGCTGTTCAAGAAAACTATTTTGCCGCATTGGAATTAGATCCTGCGTCACCGGCAACCCAAAAACTTGCTCAATATTACTATAAAGTACGCGCCGGTATTGGCTTTAATAAAACCCCTGCTGTTTATGGTGCCTTCCCGACCGACCCTTATTCACATACGCCTAAACAAGCGGGTGCTCAGCAGCCGGGGATGACAGGGCAGGTAAAAGAAGAGATTTTGACACGCTTTGGTGAATTAGGTTTGATTGTCGACGAGGGGAAAATTAACTTTAGACCTTCTCTACTAAAAGAGACTGAATTTTTAACTGTAGCGGATAAATTCACATTCATTAACCTTGATAGCAAACAGCAATCGATTGATCTTAAGATAGGGCAGTTAGGGTTTACTTACTGCCAAGTGCCTTTCATTTATGAGGTATCTGAAATAGGAAAAGTGGAAGTGCTGCTTGAAAACGGTGAAACTATACAGTTAAATAGACTCGCACTGAGTACATTGCTAAGTCGTCAAATATTTTCTCGTAGCGGTGGTATTAAACAGGTGAGCGTGTCCATTCCTGCAAGCATGTTATTAAAACTCGCTGGGAGTGACTGTGAATAATCACCTGTTAGAGGTGTCTGAATATAACGCGGCAGGTTATGCACCTGTCGTCGATTTTCAGACCTGGCGAGTCGCAATGCTCAATTACATTGACGAGTTAGACGCTGATAAAATAGATAACTTTCAGTGTCATAATGAAACCGATGAGGTATTTGTATTGTTATCAGGCAAATGTATTTTATTTTGTGCCGAGCTTGATGAGAAAAATAATATTATTGAAATAATCAGTTGGGATATGGAAATTAACAAGATCTACAATATTAAGCGTGGCGTATACCATACGCACACCCTTAATAAAGAGGCTAAGGTTTTGATCGTCGAAAATCGAGATACAGATGACAATAATTCGCCAAAGATTATGATTGATGAGCACATACGTGACAAGCTAAAGGCGATAACCACTAAACATTGGTGATAATCGCTTCGGGTATTATTAAAGGCAGTTTTTCTGCCTTTTTTTTCGTTTTTTTTTAGGCTAGGTACATGCCTCTATTATTTAGCGGACTACAATAGATGTTATCAGAGCACTATTATACCAATCGTAATAATTAGCTGATCTATTTTACTTGTTAAAATTGCTTATTTCATTGTTGAAAGTTTCGTAAAGGGAACAACCATTTACATTAACTTTCGCCTCAAACTAAACAATTTTTCCTGCGTAAAATTTAGATCACATATTTAATAGGATTGGTATTAATTAAAGCTAACTGAATCGCTAATTAGCATTTTGGATGTATTAAAATAGCCGGCCTAGCTGGCTATTTTAATAGCCAATTAATGCAATGATGGGCATAAAAAGAGGGGCTAGGAAGGCATGAGTTGCAAGACATAGTTGTTGTTACTTCAGCGCATCCGATGGATCCATTGTGGCCTGCTTTAGTTGCTAACAAGGTGATGTTTTGAATCAAATTCATAACACAGTTAGGGGCTATTTTAATAAGTCACACTGCTTACCTTTTTGCTTTCTTCGTTATAACTCGAGTCTATTATTTTAACTGAATCTCTGATCACTAGCTCTGGGGCTAATTTATTTTGCACCGAATAGGTTTTTTTGCTCACTAGAGAGAGTACGCAGTTAGCTGCCTCGATGCCCATTTCGATAACAGGGAAGTTAACCGTAGTGAGTTTGGGTCTTATGTGTTGGCTGTAAGTATCATTATCAAAACCAATAAGAGAAATATCCTCACCAATAATAAGTCCTCTCTCACTGCAGACATCATAAACAGCTAAAGCAATATTGTCATTTTGGCAAAAAATAGCTGTAATGTGATTACTCCTATCCAGTAAGCGTCTGACCTTTTCATGGTTACCATGATGGTCAAATCGACCTTCTACAATCAAACTGGCATCATATTTTACGCCATATTCAGTGAGTGCATTTCGATATCCTTGTAAGCGATCTCGACTGTCAATTTTACTAAGCTGCCCGGTAATACAAGCAACTTTGTGATGGCCAGATTCAAGTAAATGTTTAGTTGCAAGATAACCACCAAGTTCATTATCAATACAGATACATTGTTTAGAAAGTTCAGGTATATAGCGGTTTAGAATGACTGTTGCAGTGGTTTCTTTGGCTATTTGTATTAATTCATTATCAGATAACATATCTGAGTGAATGATTAAGCCGTCAACTTGTTTAGACTGCAGAAAGCGAATCGAATCTTTTTCTTTTTCTTTTGATTCTTGCCCACTCGTGACAATTAAATGCATGTTTTTTTTACGAACAATATCTTCTGCATTATGCATCAAAGGGCCATAAAAGGGCCCTTCAAGAGAGCCTACTAGCATGCCGATACTGTTTGAGCGGCTCGAAGCCAGTGCTTGAGCAAAGGAGTTCGGCTTGTAACCCAGTTTTTCTATTGCTGCAAACACTTTGATTTTATTCGCTTCTTTGACTGTCGGATGGCCATTTAAAGCTCTTGAAACAGTTGCCTGAGAAACTTGGGCAAGTTCGGATACTTCCTTGATGGTGATCAACTTACTCTCCTATATTATTTTATGGGGTGGTTTGAATTAAGCCGTTATAATGATTGAAATTTTTCAACTCATTAGTTTCGCATTTATTGCTCGATTCTGCACCTCGCTTTGACGTAGAGCAAGCCCTTTCTTCCATGGCTTCGGATAACGTACACACTCTGTGAAGTCGGTTCGTGTGTGTTTAGGCACCGATCAGCATTTATTTGAGCTTGGAGATCAATAGGAACGATTATATTATTTTTCAGAACGTTCTATTAGTTCACTTTAGAATCTAAATTGCGTGACTCACATCACGTGAAAGCGCTTACTTTAGTGACGGCGCTCACTTTATACCTGCCATTTTGTCTTTATACTTGCTTCTGAAATTAGCCAACGGGTCTTAACTGCATATTGAATGTTACCTGATCATATTTGGTATTTTCTTAACAATACAAGAAAGCGCTTACTTGCGACTTTCTTGGTCAACACTCGGAATTACAATAAAACTATGGAGTTACAATGAAACTATCAAAATTAACCCTTGCATGTCTGCTTGCTACATCGGGGTTCGCTGTTACCAGTGGTGCTAATGCAGAAGTCACTGATGGGCTAGAATTTCACGGCTACTTTCGTTCTGGAGTTATCTTAAGCGTTGAAGATGACTTACAGCGTGCTAAGTACCCTGCATCAAAAGAACAACTAGGCCGTTTAGGTATTGAGTCCGATAACGATATGAGTTTTGAGTTGGTCAAAAAATGGGCCTTTGATGACGGCAAAAATATCCGCATTCATGTAGCAGTAGCGGGTACGGGTGATGATAAAGCGCTGGGTTCTTCAGTAGATGCCGGTGGTGTAGATAATAGTATGGGCTTTGGGCAAACTTATGTTGAGTTTGCTGGCTTGACTGAAACGGGTACTTTCTGGGCTGGTAAACGTGATTACGGTAAAGATAACTATATCTTTATGACTGATTTCTTCTACACGCAGATGTCTGGATTAGGTCTTGGTGTAAGCGATTATGAAATTGGCGATACAAAATTTGATTTCGCTTATATGTCTACTGACCGTAACGGAAATGCAGCTGGACGTTGGGGCGATAATACCAATAACTTGATGCATTCTGTTCATGTTGGCGCTAACTTTGGTAGCTTCGAACTACATGGTCAGGTTAAAGCGATGACTGATAACTGGGATTCTGCTGGCAATGAGTATGCAGAAACTGGTGCCGATTTAACGGCTATCGTTCATCTTGACAGTTTCCTTGGTCTTCCAGGTAATGGTTTTTCTAAAATTATCGGTCAAGTTGGTGTCGGTCTAGGCTCTCATCAATTGCTCGGTGGTACATTGAATGTCTACAACGGATGGGTTGCTGGTGGACCAGGTCCTGATCAAATGAGCTATGTTGATGATGGTGATGTTTCTGCTCGTTTCCTACTTTGGGGCGGTTATTTCCTAGAGAACGGCATTAATCTATTCCCTGCTCTGCAAGCACAATACAATGACAATGACGATGGCAGCAGTGATTACTGGATGTCGGCAATGATACGTCCTACTTTCCCAGTATCTGATAACTTCATGGTTGCGACTGAATTCGGTACTCAATATAACCATTATGAAGGTGATGGCTATCAAGGAAGTGGTAATAACGCGAAAATAACTATCGCACCTACTTGGGTTATCGGTACTGGCCAAGGCCCTGCACCAGAAATTCGTCTATTAGGCACTTACTTAAATCATGCAGGTACTAATAATGGTGATGATGATTTCATCGTTGGTATTCAAGCTGATATGTGGTGGTAAGCACTAAATAATCGTTAATTTTAAAGGGCCATCACTTTATTGCGATGGCCCTTTTCTTTTTATTAACGATGGCCCTTTTTTTGTTCATGTTGGAATGAATTTTATTTATGTTATTCAGTAAAAAATTGATGTTATTTGTCATCGCATTAATCACAAGCTCTTCCGCTTACGCTGCGCTCAACAGTCAAGACTCCGTAAGCACTGCGATAGAATCTAAAGTACCTTATTTTGCACAGTGGCCCACGTTACAAAGTGCGATTGGCAAAGATCCGTTAATTGAAAAGAGAATCACTGAAATATTGGTGCAAATGACCCTTCAAGAAAAAGTGGGTCAGATGATCCAGCCAGAACTGCGTGAAGTGACACCACAGGAAGCAAAAAGCTATAAGTTGGGTTCATTATTAAATGGTGGCGGTGGTTGGCCTAATAATAATAAATACGCGACAGCAAAAGATTGGGCGCAAGCGTCAGATAAATATTGGTTAGCTTTACAAGAAGCTTATCAAGGACGCGGATTTAAAATTCCGTTTATGTGGGCAACCGATGCGGTTCATGGCCACAATAATGTTTTTAAAGCGACCGTTTTCCCGCATAACATCGGTTTAGGGGCGGCAAATAATCCCGATCTTATTTACAAAATCGGTCAAGCCACAGCCCTAGAAATAGCCGCGACAGGGCTTGATTGGACATTCGCACCAACCGTAGCAACGCCTCGAGATTACCGTTGGGGCCGGGTATATGAAGGTTACTCAGAAGATCCTGAAATTGTTTATCAATATGCAAAGTCTATGGTCGAGGGTATTCAAGGTGGGGCTGCAGGACTTGCTGGTGACAGTCATGTGATTTCCAATGTTAAGCATTGGGTTGGCGATGGTGGTACGCAAAACGGCGTCGATCGCGGTGAAAATCATTACTCAGAAGATTATTTACGTAATATACATGCGACGGGTTATTTCGCCGGATTAGAAGCGGGTGCGCAAGTGGTGATGACCTCATTTAACTCCTGGCACAATGACGCAAATTACGCACAAGTTAAAGATGGACAATACAATAAAAAACTCCATGGCAGTAAATATTTGATTACCGATGTACTTAAAAACAAAATGGGATTTGACGGTATTGTTGTAACTGACTGGAATGGCCAGAGTGAGATCTCCGGTTGTAGCGCTGCAAACTGTCCTGCTGCGGTCAATGCAGGCAATGATGTGTTTATGGTGACTGCTCGTAATGATTGGCAGGCTTTTTATCACAATGTGATCGCGCAAGTTAATGACGGAACTATCCCATTATCACGTATCGACGATGCGGTGACACGTATTTTACGCGTAAAAATGCGCGCCAATTTATGGGCGAAAGTAAAACCATCACAGCGACCTCTTGCAGGTCATCAAGAACTGCTTGGCTCTGCTGAGCATCGAGCCTTAGCCCGACAGGCGGTCAGTGAGTCGCTGGTATTATTAAAAAATGCAGACAATATATTACCTTTAGCTGTGGATCAAAAGATCTTAATTGCGGGTAGTGCTGCTAATGATATTCAGAAACAAACTGGTGGGTGGTCACTCACCTGGCAGGGCAATGAAAACAATGTCAAAGATGATTTTCCCGGTGCTACAACCATGCTAATGGCGCTACAGGGTGTCGTTGGTCGCGACAATATCATTTCAAAAATGAGTGATGCTAACGAGAAGACAGTCGCAGTTGTTGTGATCGGTGAAGATCCCTATGCGGAAATGTTTGGTGATATAAAAGCCAATAAAACATTGGAATTCTCTACCATTAAACCAGCCTATCTGGCCGATTTAGAAAAAATCAAAGCGCTCAAGGCCGCTGGGTTGAAGGTTGTAACGATTTTCTATTCTGGTCGCCCGTTGTATGTCAATGAAGAGATTAATAATTCGGATGCCTTTGTGGCTGCATGGCTTCCCGGTACTGAAGCCGGTGGTATAACCGATGTGTTGTTTAATAAAAAAGGTAAGCACTTTAGCGGGCGTTTATCTTACTCATGGCCGATGAAGAAATGTTCCACAACGATTAATCGCATTGCACCCAATATAGTAGGTTACAAAACACCGCCCACCGAGCAGGATATCAGCGGCGAACATAAACCGTTATTTGCCTATGGTTATGGTCTATTTTACGGTTCACCGGTTACATCGGAGCATGATTTAAATAACCTCGCACTTGACCCACGGGATTTCGGTTGTGGCCAAAATGCACCGGATCGGGGTCTTGCGACAACCAAGATGGAAGTTTTTGGTCGCGACGCGTCAGCGGAATTTGTGGCAAGGATAGGTGGGGAAGCAAATGGTTGGGCGAGTGTTGATGTTTCCAATGGCAGCGAAACGTCCATTGCCGGTTTAACAACAAGGCCTATTAACTACAAGCATCAACAAGATGCATTAAATGTTAGTTTTGATGGGAAAAATGCTGCGCAGTTCTATATGCAAACAGGTGATTCATTAAGCTTGGATAAAAATAGTTATGCGAATGCTGATTCAACATTACAGTTCGATATTCGTATGCATAAAGCGCCAACTGCAGACACTAAAATAGCGATGCATTGTCAGTGGCCATGCTTAGGCGAAGTCAAAATCAATCGATTTTTACCCGCCGTGTCTGATTATTGGGCGACTATTAAAATACCGTTAAGCTGTTTTGCCAAGCAAGGCATGGATTATTCGATATTGAATACCGCCTTATTGATCTCGACAGCTGGTGAAATGGAATTTGATTTAGGTGAGATCCGTTTTGTCCCTCGTAGTCTCGATACGGCAGCAGCGGAGCTTAGTTGTGCCAATTTAGCTGATCCCGCATTACCTGCACTAGATGAGGCTTTCTCGGATATTTACAGCGCGCCATGGAATTCGAGTGTGTCAGTATGGAGTGCGAATATAACGGACTGGAGTCCTGCAGCGGATCTTATTCGTACTGAAACCGTCGTTAATGATAAGGAGACCGTGGTTAATGTAACTTACAATAGCGCGGCTTTGGAAACACAAAAAGGTGTGGTTATCTTAAGTGGTGAAACACAAAACTTAAGCCATTATAGAGAGAGGGGGACCCTGCAGTTTGATCTGATGGTGAGTGATTATGCCGCCAATGTTGATGGTCTAGTGGTTAAAATGGAAGGGCCAAATAACAGCGGCCCGGATTATTTTCTGCCTATTATTCCTGTTGCTGAATGGACCGCCATTTCTGTGCCAGTTAATAAATTAGTGACCGATGAAATAGTAAAAACCATTACTAAGCCTTTTGTCATATTACCTGCGTGGGCGAACCCGCAAGCGGGAGTGGCATTTAGTTTCAAAAATGTCCGTTTAGTTAAGTAAAGGTTTATTCAGCTAAGTAAGATGATAAGTGCAGGACTGACTCCGCTTATCATCTTAGCTGTAGCCGTGTATAGGCTACACGATTTGTTAATCTGGATTGCTACTTTATAGCAAATCTACTCATTATATATTCATTTATGCTTATTAAAATGGATGCGAGTTAAACGTAAATAAGATTTGCGTTTTATTGTTGATTTTATAATTAAAACTACTCGTTATAAAATCAACACCTTACTTGTATGCATTTCACCTACGCCGAAATAGAACATTTAATGAATGGAAATGGTATTAATTAGTGTGGTTATAGATGATGTTTTTCTCATAATGGAAATTAATAAGATGTTTAAAAAAAATAAACAGACCTCGGTTATTAAACGCATGTACGCTGGGTTTGCGCTGATGGTGCTACTCTTTATAGCGACAGTCACTTTAATGTTAAATGGAACAAGTCATATTTATAATCAACTTGAATCTGTTAATGAAGAAGCGCTACCGCTGGTTACTTTTGCGAATCAAACCAGTGTTAAATTGCTGATGGTAGATAAAATATTTAAAGACTTTTTAACTACGCAAGACGCACAACGCATGCAGGATTATGAAGACAAGTTTAGTTTAGCGCATCAAGACTTTAGTGCGGCGCTTGTCAAATTAGCTAAAATTTCGGCTACTAACCCCGCTTTGGATACCCAATTAGCTGAGCTGCAGTCGCTTGAGTCGCGTTACTTTACGGAAGCACATAATGCGATGGCTAACTACAAAACGCAGTTAAATGCACAACAAGAGCGTAAAAAAACCAATCGTCGCTATCAAAAATTACAGACTGATTTGCGCTTAGGCATGATTGATTATGTTAATAAATACGCGACGGATACGGTTAAAATTATAGCTAAAACCTATTTTGATAAATTAACACTCATAGAAACCGTTACTTCGGATGCGCTGGCAAGTGACGACAGCAAAAAAATCAGCAAAGCGATGAAAGCAAATCGGCGTAGTGTCATGCGTATAAAATATTCTTATGAAGGGCTACTATCGGAATTGCCTGGGTTCAAAGATGAATTTGACGCATCTAATACACAGTTTATCCAAGATGCGGGTAAAAAAGATGGCGTACTCGATCAGCACTTCAAATTTGTACAATCTCGCGATCTTTTGTATAGAAATATCGCCGTCCTTGCCGGTGAAGTTGATCAAGCGATGGCTATCCTTGCAACTTTTCGTGTTGAAGGTGAGCACCTCACGAGTAGTGCTATTGAAACGGCTAATAAAATCTATTTGAAGGGTTATACACAGGCGATAGTGATAGGTGGCGTGGTGACTGTTTTCCTTCTGTTTTTGGGGTGGTTACTCGCACAGAATGTACGTAAACCTTTGGTTTCTATTCTCAAAGCGCTTGAGGCGTTAACTGCTGGTGATATGACCATCAGGGTTAATGGTAATACCTTTATCGAGTTCAACCAACTCAGTGCGCATATTAATACGCTGGCATCCAATCTACAGGATATCTTGCGTGAATTAAGTTCAACTTCGGGTAATTTGGCGGAGGTGTCAGCTCAGAATCAATCTGTGATGACTGAATCTCGAGCTCGTTTAAATGAGCAACGTAATCAAACCGCATCGGTTGCTACTGCAATGACCGAGATGGAGCATTCAGTTAAAGATGTCGCCACTAGTGCGCAGACCTCTATGGAAAAAGTGCGCGATGTCGAAGTCGCGGCGCAAACCGGTCGTGATGTGATGAGTGATAACATTTCTACTATTCACCAGTTATCAGAGAATCTGAATGAATCAGTCAAAGTGGTTTCAACAGTCCAAGAGATGAGCAGTAACATAGGATCTATTTTGGATGTTATCCGTCATATTGCAGCGCAAACTAATTTATTGGCACTCAATGCGGCTATCGAAGCCGCTCGCGCTGGAGAGCAAGGGCGAGGCTTTGCTGTGGTTGCTGATGAGGTTAGAGTACTAGCAGAACGTACGACCAAATCGACGGCTGAAATTGAAGATATGATTCAAAACCTTCAGGAAAAATCAGAGCAAGCATCATCAGTAATGCAAGCTTGTGTTAGTGAAATGGATAAGAGCTTAACGCAAACTTCAGATGCGAATAGTGCCATGGAGGAAATTCAGGCAAATATTATTGAGATCAGTAAAATGAGTTACCACATCGCACATGCTGCGGAAGAGCAAAGTTCAACAAGCAATTCTATTTCTCGCAGTCTAGTCGATATTAGTCAGATAGCAGATGATAACAACTTATCAATGGAGCAAGTTGCGCAAGTGAGTAGAAAATTAGATGAATTGGCTCATCAGCAGAATGAGTTGGTGCATCGATTTAAAGTGTAATTTAACTGTCTATATTAATCGACGAGGTAAGTATTCACTTACTTCAACCATTTATTTAAGCTCTATTGCTAGAGCTTTCGCTTTTGTGTGATATTTTATTTAGCGGAAATAAAGTCTTTTTCAATGTAGAAATATCTGCGTGGTAAATATGAATAAGCGAATAAATGACCTGCTAATTCGCTGTGGGATTATTCGTTTTCAACGTCTTATTGCTGGAGAATGTAGTTCTGTGCTGCATTATCCGCTCTCATAAAGCCCGCTGTAACTTCGCGGGCTTGTTTGATTATATTGTGTTGCAATTTATTGCTGGCTTTTTGTAATTGCAAAAAAGTTAAGACTTATCACGTGTTCAATATCTAATTTTATGGGGGTAATTATTGCTTCGTGTGATCCAAGTATTGCTTCTTTATAAATCATCTTGCCTACTCTTTATGAGGCGTTTAACGTCAACTTGAAAGCGCTTTCTTTTGGTGGGTGGCAATGTACTCCTGTCTACAAGCCATTATAAATGGGATGCTTACAGCACTTGTTTAGCGCCTAAGATTCGAATTTCAGTTAGCCTCATAATCTACATTTTCACGTAGTTTGGGTATACCTATAAAATTAATAATGCAGTTAAGCGGAGAGAAGCGTGTCGAGTAAATACAATAAACATATGTCATTAGCGGGAGTTAATTTTTTAAACCTATCTCATGAGGCGCTAGGAGGAATTGCTGCAAAGATAATTGCGGATAAGATCCATGGCATCTCCTTTAGCCCTTATATAGAAGGGCAGGGGCCGGGTACGCAAATTAAGGAAGAACAGATCCGTGAACGATTGAAAGTTATCCAGTCAAATGTCAACTGGATACGTTCATTTTCCTGTACCGATGGTAATCAACTAATCCCTAAAGTTGCGCAACAGAACGGCCTTAATACGATGGTCGGTGTCTGGCTGGGCGATGACTTGGCAATGAACGAAAAAGAACTGGCTAATGCTATCGAAATTGCAAAAGCGGGGCATGCAACTATTCTCGCCGTGGGCAATGAAGTACTGCTGCGCGGAGATTTGACTGAAGATCAGCTAATTGACTACATCAAGCGTGCAAAGCAGGCTCTTCCTGATATTGATGTCGGTTATGTGGATGCTTATTACGAATTTGAAGATCATCCCCGTGTCGCGCAAGTCTGTGATGTCATTCTAGCTAATTGTTATCCGTTCTGGGAAGGCTGTCCTGCGCAATACGCGTTGCTATATATGAAAGATATGTATCGCCGAGCAGTGCGTGCCGGTGGCGGTAAGAAGGTGATTATCACGGAAACAGGTTGGCCGAGTATTGGTTCAGCGGAAGGGGGGGCGATTCCTTCTAATGAAAACGCGATGAAATATTTTATCGATACCTATTTATGGGCAGAAGAAGAGGGGATTGAGGTATTTTATTTTTCCTCTTTTGATGAAACCTGGAAAGTGGAAGTTGAAGGTGATGTTGGTGCCTACTGGGGACTGTGGGATAAAGAGGGTAAATTCAAATATAGTGACGACTTACAACAGTTGCAGGAGTGTGTATAAAATGGATTTAGTCCATAATAATAAGATGCAATGGCAGCATGGCAATGCTATTTGTTATTCTGGCTACCGTGAAGGGCAGAATCCTTGCTTAGGAATTTATCCGAGTTACCAGGAAATAAAAGAAGATCTGCTTATTTTAGCGGAGAACTGGAAATTTATCAGGTTGTACGATTGCGGTCAGCATGCACAAACAGTGCTACAGGTGATCCGTGATGATGGGTTGGATCTCAAGGTGATGCTAGGTGTTGATATGGCGGCAGAGATGAGCAACCCTCAGTGTCCTTGGGGAGCATGGTTCAGCGAAGAAAAGCTCAATGAAAACCGCCAGCATAATAGTGATGAAATAGATCGTTTAATCGCTTTGGTGGAAAAATACCCTGAGATTGTCTTTTCAGTTTCGGTAGGCAATGAAGCCAGCGTAGAATGGACGGATCATCTGGTGCCAGTAGAAAACCTGATCGGCTACGTACGCAAAATTAAAAGTGTGATTAAACATCCGGTTACTTTTTGTGAAAATTATGTTCCCTGGACAAATAAGCTGCAAGATTTAGCCGCTGAGTTAGATTTTCTTTCGGTGCATACCTACCCCGCATGGGAATTTAAAACCATGGATGACGCGCTTGAGTATACGAAACAGAATTATTACTCGGTCGCAGATCGTTATCCAGACAAGCCAGTCGTCATTACCGAGGCGGGCTGGACAACGGCTTCCAATGGACGGGGGATTGATAGCTGGAATGCTTCCGAGGAACTGCAGGCTGCTTATTACGAGCAATTAATTGAGTGGACCAGCACAGAAAAGATACTGACGTTCGTCTTCGAGGCGTTTGATGAACCTTGGAAAGGCGACTCGGATCCATTAGAGCCGGAAAAATTCTGGGGATTGTTTCATGTTGATCGTAGCCCTAAACTGGTTATGCAGGGACTCTACAAAGAACGTTTAGCAAAATGTAGCGTATAACCGACTAGCAACACAACAGCTAACCACGAAGCCGCTGTGCTACACAAAGAACACGAAGAAAAAAAGAAGGTTAGGTTTTTTTAGATTTACCCTTCCTTTTCCTTCGTGTGTTCGTGGTTGATAGCTTTTCCCCCTCGTTCCTTCCCTTCCATTGATAATACTCATATCACCTTACCTCGCTCACGGGTAAATGGCGCTAAATTATGCTGATTGGTGAGTGAGTTTACCCCACTTGTGCTCAATTCACTTTTCGATTAACAGATCTTAAGAATAAAGGATAATGATTAAAAACAGAAATCACTGCTTATCCCCGTTTAGATTAAACCATCATCAAAACAGAGCTATTTTACTCAAAAGGCGTATTTTTAAATACAAAACAGTTTTTTGGGGCAAAGAATTGAGTGCTGCTATTTTTATCGCATTGTACGACAGGTGTAAAAGTAAGAAAATCTAAATGTGAGTCAACAAAGTCATGGGAATGAGAGGAGAGCAGGGGGGAATTACAGCATCTTGCTCGTTCGATGATGGGTTAATAATGTGGTTGACTCATTGCTGAATTCAACCACATTTTAACTGCTTTTTACTTTACCATGTTAACGACTTACTGCGCTGGATATTCAAAACGAATATTATCAACTTTTAAGGTCATTACACCTAGAGGTTCAATGACCAGCACATTAGAAATTCCTTTAATATCGGCTTTGCTACCCGCTGAAAATCTATTTCCACTGGCAATTAAATCAGCAACTTTGATGCGAATTTCACCCCACGTGCCCACGGCGGGTTGCGTGACACTAATGTCACTTGCTTTCGGCCAGCCGCTGTCCATTTTGACAAGTAGTTCTGTACCCGCGTCTTTGCTGACAACATTCAGGTCAAATACTAATTCCCCCTTCTCAAGCCAATGACTTAGATCGGTTTTCGGCGCACGTAAATAAACATTTCCCGCTTTGCCGGTTTTAGTTATTTGCCATACTTTACCATGGCCCGGTTCATCAACTTCTTCCTGTGTTACAACTTTGATCGGATTGTAGCCATCAAAAGCCATACCCAGACTTAACGAATCTTTGTAAACGTCAAAGACAGGGCCCTTACCGAAGTTACCATCACCGATCAAAATCTCCGGCTCTGCTGTTCCTTCAACCAATTTGGCTTGATCGGAGATGCTTGCACAGCCTTTGCCTTTCCATCGATCTGCTGAGCAGCGGTAAACACGTACATAGTCAATGGCTAATGTTTGCGGGAAGACAGATGAATCAATTCCGCCATTATTGGCATTGGCTGCCCAATTACCACCGACGGCAAGATTCAGTAGCATATGAAATTTCTGATCAAAGGGTGCATTCTTACCTGCACTGACAAAAACGCCATCTTCCATATGTTGGCTGTACCAGCCATTTTCTCTTTGTGTCGCAAAATGAACATTATCGATATACCAGCGGATTTCACCTTCTTCCCATTCAATAGTATAAGTATGGAAATCATCAGCTGGATTTACATTACCGGGGAGATGTGTTGCTTGACCGGTAAATACATTATCAGGCCAAGGCTTACCGTAATGCAGACTGCCGAATATGCGCCCCTCAAGTTCACCATCGCTAGCGCCTGTTTCAGTAGAAGGGGTTTTTAGATTAACCGCTTCCATAATATCGACTTCACCGGAGGCTGCCCAGCCACCGTAAACAAAATCAGTGGGTAGCATCCATATTGCAGGCCAAGTGCCTTGGCCAAAAGGCAGTTTTGCACGCACTTCGAAGCGGCCATACTTCCAATTACCTTTTTTAACGGATCGTAATTTGCCCGAAGTGTAAGGCAAAGTTCGAGTACCAGGATTACCATCAACATTATCTGGACCGGTAAAGTTTCCTTTTTTAGCGACAAGATTTAACAGGCCATCTTGGACAAAAGCATTGCTGTCGCGCCGGGTATAACATTGCTGTTCATTATTGCCGCCACCCCAACAGTCTTCAATGCGTTCCCATTTATTTTTGTCAATTTCTGTGCCGTCAAATTCATCACTCCAAAGTAATTGCCATTTATTCGATGGCGTTATCGGATCGGCGTTCAGCACAAGTGCTTTTGGTGTAGAGGTTTTCTCAAGTGCATCATCTGCAGCGGAAACTTTGCTGTCTGAAGCACAGCCGGCAAGCGATATCGCCAGTGCGATAGCTGTTATTTTGGCTGTTGAGTATCGTACGGTACTTTTCATGTGTCCCTTCCTTATATATACATTAAAAATAGTAAGCGCTTTCTTAGTTAAGGGTTATTCTATCTGAGTTAAAATATAAGCGCTCATATAAGCGCTATTAACATCTAAATTTGAGAACAACTTCACAACTGTTTTTATGTAATGCTAAATTTATCGACAACCCGTTCTTTGAATTAATAAACTAACCTTTTAGTAACCTTTAATTTACAAAGTTTAGGTTTACCAGCAAAGACTGCGTAACAATTTTTATCAATAATAAATACGCTTGCATATTATTCCTGCAATCAAAAGTGTGATCCTCTCCTCATGAAAGCGCTTGCTTGTGTGATCCTGCTCGCTTTTTATGCAGGTTCAGTACTCTATACTCTCTGCGTGATGTGAATAACTGATTATTAGCGAAATATAGCTAATTTCGATGGCTCCTAATGCCGATGAGGATTTTTTAAAACGCAAAAGAAAGCGGTTACTTTTGTGTTTGGGGCAATTTTTCTAAAACTAGTTCTTGAAACGGAAATATAATAATTAAAGGATATCTGTAAATGAAAGTAATTAAAGGTTTTAAATTAGCAAACACAGTACTTGCAACGGCGTTGGCCTTAGCTCTTTCTGGTTGTGGTGATGATCCAATTACACAGCCTACAACACCAACAACACCAACAACACCAACAACACCAACTTTCCCTGCGGAAGTTAACGGTGTCATATTTGGTGATATCTTAGGCGCTGACTGGTCTACATATGATTGCTGTGGCGGCCTGACTCCAACTTCTGTTTTAGAATCGACAGAACGTAGTATGGTGATGGAGTTTGTTTCTGATATTCAAGATAATGCCTTGGGTTTTCAAACGACAACCGCATATGATGCTAGTGCCATCGCGGCAACGGGCACGTTAGAATTTGGTCTAAAAGTGGTTGCATTTCCAGAAAACGCAACAACTGATTGGGTAGTAAAAATTGAAAGTAACGGTGGTTCTGATGCAGAAGGGGCAACTGGTGAATTTGCCCAAATAATACTAGATATGCCACTTGTTGGTGTTTGGAAAGATTTTAGTTTTACATTAGCGGATCTTCAGGGGTTAGGGTTGGATCTGACTGCCATTGATAAAGTGATGGTTTTTCCAGCCTGGGGTAATGCAGCAGGTGCGGTTTACCGCATGGATAATGTACGTTTCGTAGATAGAGTGGTTGCAGATACAGAAGCGCCTGTAATGAGTTTGCTTGGTGACGCTACTGTTAACGTGTTTCATGGTACTGACTACGTAGATGAAGGGGTATCAATCTCAGATAATATTGACAATGGTTTAGTTGCTACCTTAGGTGGTGATGTAGTTGATTCTTCAGTAGATGGCACCTACGTTATAACTTATAACGTATCGGATGCAGCCGGAAATGCCGCAGTGGAACTAACAAGAACCGTTATTGTAAGTTCGACTGATACAGAAGCACCGGTAATCACCCTGACTGGTGGTAACACAATGGCACTTGTTGTCGGTGACGCTTACGTAGAGCCTGGATTTACAGCGACAGATAATGTCGATGGTGATGTCGCCTTAAGCGTTGTGATTGCTGGAGATACAGTTAACACAGCAGTTGCAGGTACATATGTGGTGACATATAACGTCGCTGATGCGGTGTCAAACAGTGCCATTGAAGTCACAAGAACGGTTGTGGTCTCTGATCCGAGTGTTTCTATTATCACTAATGGCGATTTTTCAACTGCATTAGCTGGTGAGTGGACCTTCGGGGAAGGAACAGGGACACCTACCATTATAAATGGCGAATTAGCTATTGTAGACATGGTGACTGGTGCTGCTGCGTATCAGGGACGATTAGTACAGTCTACTGATACAGTGCTTACTGAAGGTGCTACCTATAAAGTTACTTTTGATGCACGAGCCGCTGAAGCAAGAAATGTGGTAGTTCAAGTGGGGCAGTTACTAAGTGGAGCTCCTTGGTATAATTCATATATGCCTGATACAACAGTTGCTTTAACAACAACAATGGACACCCATGAAGTAGTGTTCACTTCCACTAACACATGGGGTACAACGGCAGATCTAATCTTTGGTCTAGGTGCTGGTGTGGATACGCTTGTTACTTTTGACAATATCTCAATTACACCAGTAACTGCAGCGATGATACCACCTACTATAACGTTAACGGGTGATAACCCAATGACGATTTATGTTGGTGATACTTATGTCGAACCAGGCTTTACGGCAACCGATAATCTTGATGGTGATGTTGCGGCAAATGTTATTGTTGGGGGAGATACAGTCGTTACAACAGCTGAAGGCACATTCCAAGTCACATACGATGTTACAGACCTTGATGGCAACCTAGCAACACAAGTAACGAGAACTATCAATGTGATGGCAACAATTGTTGACCCAGCAACCGCAGCGCCAACACCCACAGCTGCTGATTTAACAGGTGCCGTTGTATTATTCAGTGATGCGCAAGCCGCTGATGTTGTAGTCACAAATTGGTCTCAAGACTGGTGGGGTGGTGTTACCTTTTCCGAAATCGTTATTGCTGGTGATAATGTCAAAAGATATACACCGAATGCTCATGGCGATGCATCTGGGATTGAATTTCCGAATGTAGATCTATCAGGAAAAACAGTTCTGCATATGGATTGGTATGTTCAAGATATGACTTCAATCGCAGTACAGGTTATAGATGGAACCAATGGCGGTAACGTGAAAGAAGTTATTACTCCGGTAACAGGTCAGTGGGTGTCTATGGATCTTGATTTAACCAGCATGACTACCGGTCAGATGATTTATGGAGATGTTTTTCAAATTGGTATGACTTTTTACAATACAAATGCAGGAGGCATGACTGCAGCTTCAAGAATTTACGTTGATAACGTTTACTTCAAATAGAAGCTATATAGTACGATAATTACACCGGGTCTCTGGACCCGGTTTTTCAACAAAAGAGAAAGCGCTTTCTGTGTTTTTTGTGAAAATCGATAAGTACTCATAAGCTAGTTTTAAAACAGGCGTAAATAGTTAAAAGTATCAATCCAGAATTTGTAATCAACGAATCAAAATAGACAAGTTTACTGCTAGTCATAAATAGGAAAATCACAATGAAAAAAACAAGTTACAAAATATTTTTAGTCGCATTCATATCGATATTTATGTTTGCATGTGGTGATGAGCCTTTAACGAAAACAGATGATAGCGTTGACGATAGCGTTACACTTCAGCCGCAAGCTATCGTCACAGATGCGCCGCTATCTAAATCAGGCGAACAGATTCTAGGTAATCCTGATTACTTAGCTATCTCTTATGGCGCTTGGAGAACGACTACCCGCGAATCAGGTGCTAACGTGCCAACCGTTGCACAGCAAAAAGAAGATATGAAAATTCTAGCTGCTATGGGTATTAAGGTACTAAGAACCTACAACACGCAAGGCTTTATAAATCCAGCTGATGGTAAGAGTAATACTGAAAATTTACTTGAAGCTATCAAACAGCTAGAAGAGGAAGATAATTCTTTTGAAATGTATGTGATGCTAGGTGTTTGGATCGATGCGTTGAATTCTTGGACTGACCTTCCTATTGTCCATGATCAGGAAAATCCTGAAAATGCAGGTGAAATAGCTAAAGCGAAAGAATTGGCGCTTGCTTATCCTGAGATTGTTAAAGTGATTGCAGTCGGTAATGAAGCGATGGTGGATTGGGCTGAGTACCATGTTGTGCCTAAGATCATTCTTGATCACGTTAATGATTTACAAACGTGGAAAATGCAGGATCCTGCAACACAGAATATTTGGATCACCAGTTCAGATAATCATGCTGTCTGGGCCGGTAATGACGCAAATGCAAATATCGGTGAACAAGTTGATTTGAAAGCATTGATTAATGCTGTGGATTATATTTCATTACACACCTATGCACACCACGATACGTTATATGATCCCGCTTTTTCTGCTGAATGGAAAGTACCGGCTGCAGAACAAGAGTTAACGGTTAAAGAGCAAATTGATGCGGCTATGGTACGAGTTTATAAGCATACTATTTCGCAAATCACGGTTGCTCAAAACTTTATTAATAGTGTAGATGCGGCTAAGCCTATCCATCTTGGTGAGACTGGCTGGTCTACCGTTTCTACTGAAAATTTTGGTGCCGGTGGTACTCAGGTTGCTGATGAATATAAACAAAAAGCGTTTTATGATGCGATGCGCACATTTACCAATGAGTTTGGTGCTTCTTTATTCTTCTTTGAAGCGTTTGATGAACCATGGAAAGGCGATCCTAATAACGCATCACACTCAGAAAAGCATTTTGGCTTAATTGATATTGCCGGTAACGTGAAATATCTTGCATGGGATAAAGTTCAAACATTAAATGACTTAGGCTTAACGCGCGGTGACGTTTCAGTATTTGCTAAAAGTTTCGGGGGTGATTTAGAAACGTTAATGGCAACTGTGCTTCCACCCAAATATGCGCCTGTAATTGAAGCGCCTGTTACTGGTGAGTTTGCTGTCTTAAGCACCGCATTATACCAAGGCGCGACAGCTTACGGTTGGGATAATCCTGCCAATGCTTGGGCTGGTGTCGATGACGCAGGTGTATTAACTGTTGCAACCGATCCCGCTATTGCATCATCTTGGGGCTGGGGAGCAGGAGTGGGTATCGCAGATCAGACCAGCAATTTAAACAATTATACTAAGATGACCTTTGAAATTAAAGGTAATGCCGCATTTGGATTTTACCTTGGTTTTCAAACAACGGCGTCCGGCGGCACAAACCACTGGATCAGATTTAATACTGGTGACTACACGCTAACTGACACCTTTGTTAAATATACTGTTAATTTGAGTGATTTCTCTGCTTTTAGTAGTGCAAATTTGAGCGTTGTTAATTCACCCTTTACCATCGCTGATATTTACGATCAGTCGGGAGGTAGTGCTCCTACACTAAGTACGATTGAAGTGAGAAATATCTCTTGGTTAGAATAACAGTAGTGAGTTACTTTTATTAAATCTAAGCATCCAAATGGCCTTTGAATCAGTATGCAGCGATTCAAGGCCTTTTTTTTGTACATCCGCAGTTTCTGCATCAAATGAGTTTGAAATTCAAATGACAAAACAGTTCCTTATCTATCCACCTATCTATGACTTTCTATTGCAGTTTCAGGCCAAGTGTAGGCGGACGTACAGATCTCGCGAAGCCATGTAAGCGCTTTCATATTGGGTTGTGGTCACTTACTGCTTAAGTCTTAACCTATATAATCCATATATGAGCTAATAAACAAGCAGGTTAATCATCTGATTAAAATCTGTATGGATAAAAAAATGAACGTAATGCTGCTGTGTACATATATGTCCTGTTTGTTATGAAAATTTTTTGAGATATAAAAGAGAGGAAAATAAATGAAAGTGATTAAAGGTTATAAATTGGCAAATACCGTACTTGCAACGGCTTTGGCGTTAGCTTTATCTGGTTGTGGCGTTAGCTTTATCTGGTTGTGGAGGTAGCGATTCGGTTAACACCGCTCCGGTTAATACCGTTCCTGCTAATACCGATCTGGTTAACACTGATCCGGTTAATACTGACACAATATTTAAAGCAGACGAGTTTGTTTTAATCTCATCTTCAGGCGCCACAAGTGATATTGACTTTTCATCCGGTAACACTGTTGGCGAATGGGATACGGGGAGTCAAATTAGTGAAACTACTTATGATGGGCTGAATGCCTGGACAGTAACATCTGCTATAAAAACAGCTGAACAGGGAAACTGGGGAACCGTACTGGTATTTCAAGATGGTATCGTGGGTGATTTCAGTTTATTTAACACAATAAAACTTAAATTTGCGACTTCAGGAGGTTATAGTCAATATAAAGTTGCCATCTCTGCAAATGGCATGAGTAAAGAGGTGGTATTGCCAGTTAATGATGCAATATCTACCTGGCAAGAACAGTCCATTAATCTTGCTGATTTCGCATTAAATTTATCACAAATTGATTATATTGCGGTAATGGGTGTTGGCGGTACGCCTAGTGTTTCAAAAATATATATTACGGATTTACAGCTTGAGAAAGAGAGTGCAATTGCTATCGATACTGATACAGAAAGCGACTTTGTTTTTAAATCATCTGATGCCGAAGTCACCAGCAGTTTAGTGGTCGATGATGATAACAATAGTGCTGTTGGTAATGTTATTTTTGGTGAATGGGATACTGGAACGGCGCTTGCTTCTACAACTTATCATGATTTGGCAAGCTGGCAGCTATCAGCTGTTGCAGGTTGGGGCGCTGTACTTGCCCTACAGGGCGATATTTCGGATGGTTTAAATATAGATAATTATGATGTTGATTTTTCTAACTATACCAATATCAAATTTAAAATAGCTTCCGAGGGAGATTTTGAACGATATTCCTTAGCTCTTGCGTCTAAAACCGGCACTTACGAAGTAACTCAAGAAGTTGGATTTACACTGTTAGATCAGGCCGAGTGGAATACAATCGATATTAATTTAGATCGCTATGGAGTGGATCTTTCTAAGGTTAGTCAAATAGCGTTGTTTGGTGTTTATAAAGATGGCACGCCTGCCTCACAGAAAATTTATATTACCGACTTTGTGGCTTATGATAGTGGTGTTATAAACACGGTTGTTAAAGACAGCTCTGATGACAAATTTGTATTTATCAGCTCATCTGATGAACAAGTCGACATCATTGTTGACGATAATAATTTTGTTCATGATGGTAATATTACTATTAATGATTGGTCGACGGGAACTAGCTTTGCTGCTGATGTCGTCTATGACGGTTTGAGCGCGATGGAACTAACCAAAGGCGCTGGATGGGGAGCCGTGCTTGCTATGATGGGCGACATTTACGGTGGCGTATTAACATACGATCTTGACTTGACTAAGTACAACACGGTTAATTTTAAAATAGCCGCGGCGGGTAACTTTACAGGTTATGAAATAGACTTCGTTACAGCGGCTGGTGCGGAGCTTAAGCTGCCACTTACGGTTAACTCAAATTGGACCGATGTATCTTTTAATCTGGCTGATTTACCTTTAAATCTAACGAAAATTAGTCAGATTGCTATTTATGGCATTGGCGGAGCCGCAGGTGATAATATTTATATCACTGATTTCAATATTACAAAATAGGTGTCCGCAGCTTTAATAAGCCATAGGTAGCTTGAGCTTTATATCGACCTTATTATAAAAAAGTATGTTACAGCAATAAATTAAAGCCGAGCGAATTGTCTATTGATAGTCGCTCGGTTTTTAATCTATATACTTGTTTCTAGCTGGCTAAGCTGTTGTCAAATAATGAAGATTACTAATATGATTTTTAAATCCACTAGTGCGATTTAAGGCCGTTTTTATTGCTTATTAGCCTTGCTCGTTTCCCCCTATTTTTGAAGTGGTTTGCGGCGAAAGCGGGTTAGTCTCTCAGCAGGGACGATCTATAAGCAAACGCCCAATGGCCTGGGTCCAGTTGTAGGGCAAAGCTAATTTGCTTATCAATCAGCAAGATCGAGAATGCAAACTAGCCGTTATATTTTTATCATTCTATTATTTTAGGGAATTGTTAGTGACAAATTATTTCAATTTAACAAGCTTGCGACGCTTGGCCATACTTTATTTAACAGCGACTTTAATAGCTTGTGCCAGCACATCAAAAACTCCACCCGAAGGGGGCTTGCCACTTCCCCAATTAACGGAAGTGATAAGTGTGCCATATGCGAGGGAAAGAGCCGGCAAAATTGATGGTGTCACTGTTTGGCAGCTGCCGAATGCACCTGGTGGCGAACGGCCTGACCAATGCTGGTTAGCGGTTGGCTCTGATGCTGAAGGCGATATTTATATATCGGGCCATGATCATATAAGCAATTCCATGCTATATCGTATGCATCAAAGTGATAACACCCTACGCTGGGTGGGTGATGCGCGCACTGCATCACAAACTGCAAATAACTGGCAGGTCGGTGAGTCGGCGGAGAAATTTCATACTCGCCCGATTGCCCATAATGGCCGTGTCTATGTGGCCACACTTGATAAATCGGGTATGAATACAAGCTATCTTTCTACACGCGGATTTCATTGGTACGGCTATGACAAAGTTGATAATGAGTTACTTGATTTAAGTGCCAGTGAACAAAATGGTGTTGGCGCAGCGCATCTGCAGATTGTGACTATTCAAAAAGATACTAAAAATAATCTGCTCTACGGCATGTCAGTGCCCGAAAACAAACTGCTCAAATATGATGTTGAGCAGGGTATAACTACCGTCTTGGGTCGACCTCCAGCATGGAATGGCTATTTCTACAGCAATCGTTTTATGTGGGTTGATTCACGAGGTCGAGTGTACATCACCGGGGGATCTTCGCGCCGTCAATGGAATCAAGATGAGCCAGAAAGAGTTTTTAATCATGTCTGGTATTACGATCCGCTGTCCGGATTTGGTGAATTGCCGGCGTTTGCACTGCAAGGTGCGAATGCAATAGAAGTGGGCCAATGGGACCGTACACATAAAAAACTTTATAGCAGTGATGATCAGGGCAATATCTACCTGTTTACTGATGCCACCGCCAGTTGGACTTTTTTAGGCCGTCCTGATTTTAGCCGCTCAGCCAAAACTTGGATATTTCAGTTATCAGCAGATGAGAAGAAAATTTATATTGGTCGGAGTGATATGGGTGCCAGCCGCAATGCTATTTATGAGTATGATATTGCCAGCGGTGACTCATTCGAACTCGCCAATATGGAAGAGCTTGATAAACGTGCTTCATCGGAAGATTTTATTACCGGTTATGACTCATGGGATAGCAACGGCAGTTTTTATATTGCCGCTTTTTCCATGAATGATAATGAAAATGTACGCATGGTCGCTATTAACCCCGTGCGCATTAAAGTAGCAAAGGGAATTTTGCCTGAATTGGTTGAGGTTAATGCGCAAGCACAAGCTGATAATATAATTGTCACCCGCAGTGGCGTGGCGGCACAGCCATTGACACTGTTATATGAAGTGCGAGCATACAATAAAGACAAACACTGGGTTGATAGCAGTTACGGGGAGTTAACTTTTGCTACTCATCAAAAACAAATTGTCGTTAACAGTGAAAGCATTAAACGACCTAATACCCACGGGTTAGTCACTGCTACTTTGTCGCTCATTGGCGATGGAAATGTTTATGTTATAGGTGATAATCGACAACTGCTATTAGCTAAATTGTAAGTTCAATTTAGCTGCTCTGCGGGGACGCAGCTCAAAAAAGTATTACGTTGTAGCATTTGAACAGTTAATCGCTCAAAAGGCTTTCATACAGAGTCTTATTCTGCCCTCCGTACTGGGGCCTGATAAAAAATTGGGTATCAATGTGGGGGGCATTATTTACAGGATGCTACCCAAGCGATTGGTTGATGCTGGTCGCTTGGGTATTTATATATCGGTTGGTTAATGGGTACTTATCTTACGTCTAAATAAGCAGATAATAGACAAACCTAACAGCAGGCTACCACCAAGGCTACCACCGCTGCTGCTAACCTGATTATCTACGACATCATCAACGACATCATCAACTGTGTCGTCAACGACATTGTCAACGATACCACTCTCATTACAGTAGGTTGCGCTATTCGCATTTGTTGCAGTACAGTGTGCAACATAGTCAACTTCCATGGTGGCTGTGGTAAGGCTGGAATTGATTGTTCCGCCAAGGTTTCCACCCATAGCAACATTAAGCAGCACAAACATCGGTTCTTGATATTGGCTACAGCTGCTGACATCTTGTGAGACAACTAGCGTTTCATCTATGTAAAAATCGATCTTATCTTTTGTCCACTCCATGGCATAGTTATGCCAATTTTGCACATCAGCAGCACCGTTTGGGTAGCTATAACGACGTTCACCAGCACAACTTTCGGTGTTAAAAAAGTTGGTGATATAAGTGTCTGGTTCGTTAGAAAACCATTCCCATATATCAATTTCACCTGCACCCGCATTTGGCCAATGGCTGAAATCATTATCATTTTTATAGGGTTGCTCTTGGATTCTATTTTCTAACATCCAGAATGCTGGCCAAGTTCCTCCTGCTAACTCTTGAAAACGAATTCTTGATTCGATGCGGCCATACAGAAATTCACTTTTATCCTTGCCGTTTAAACGGCCAGAAGTCCACGTTTTTTGAGCCCCACCTAAGCCGGGACAGCTGATATTTTGCTTACGGGCAATTATTTTCAGTGTGCCGTTGGATACATCATAATTTTTCTCTGCGGAGCTGTCATCATCGGTATAACACTGCACTTCGTTGTTATAATTCGCTTGTGTTTGCGCCGTCCAGTTATCCCAGTTAACACCCGTACCGTCAAATTTATCAATCCATTGCACTTCCCAACCCGCCATAGCCGGAGCTGTCAGGCAGAGCAACGATGCCCCTGCTAGGATGGTTCGATATTTGCCTAGTTTGTGGAGTATAGGCTGTGATTCTTTGGACTTTGATTTCATTGTAACCTCTTTAATTCAGCTCTCTGCTTATTGTGATTGGTCGTTTGGCGTGCTCACAAGTCGAAAATGTAAGCGCTTTCTCGTGACTTACATTATGGGACTACAAGAGAAAGGACAAGATGTTTTGTATGGAAGTTATAATTTGGTCACAGAAAGGTTTTAATTCCCAACTCACTTTAGATGCCTGTTTCTCATCTGCCAGGAGTTGGGGGGGGGG
>NZ_JAHNZV010000209.1 GCF_022267535.1 Psychromonas antarctica | reverse complement strand
ACATTATAATTAAGTGATGGTCCGGGTTGTTTTAAGTTGTTTTTTTGTTTAAAATTACTACTTTTTGATGTTGTCATTTATGAGTTTGGCGGCGAGGAATATAATGAGTATTTTTAATTTTACAGTCGACGATCTGACTCTGCCCATTTCGCAAGAGTTGATAACAGGGATCGATCCTCGCTCAGATATTTCGCCGGGTTCAACCTATTTTTTACTTAAAGATGTGCGTAATAGTGCTCGTGCTAATGAGCGAAAGGCACTCATTGACGAAGAAAGTGTTTCGTCTGTTATCTCTGAATGGTTACCAATACTTGAACAAGTTCCGATGGCACTTATTGAGCATTGCAAAGATCTTGAATTTACTGCTTGGTATATTGAAGCGCTATGTCGGCAGCATGGTTTTAAAGGGTTGACTTTTGGTTTCCAATTAGCGACGAAATTAATAGAGACGTATTGGGATGATTTGTTTCCCATCCCTGAAGATGGGGATCTTTCTGAACGTATTGCACCGCTTGTTGGTCTTAATGGTATTGCTGGTGAAGGAGCGCTTATAGCGCCTATTAAAGCTATTTATATCACTGACGGTGTAGAGCCATATTCAACCTGGCGGTATGAACAAGCTTGTGAAGTTGACCGATTAGATTCAGATAAACAGCAAAAGAAATTTTCTGCTGGTGTCATTTCTTTAGCAGAAGTGCAGAAGAGTATAAAAGAAACTACCAAATCTTTTTATCTCGAAATACATCAAGATATTGAGTCTACGATGCAGGCATTCTCGGCGTTATCAGCAGCAATGGACAGTGCAATGCTTGGCGATCCTCAGCCTACAAGTTATATACGTAAATGCTTAGAGTCATGTTCAATTGCAGTTAAGCACATTGCCAAAGATATTTTAGCTGAAGATAAATTTATTGCAGTTGAGGAGAGCGCTCCAGTAAAAAATGAAGCTGATAATGCAAACTCTAGCGATGTTTGTGTATTAAACAAACAAATAAAGACGCGAGATCAAGCATTGAAGACATTAGATGATATTGCCAAGTTTTTTAGAAAAACAGAGCCTCATTCTCCTATGTCTTATGCCATTGAACAAGTCGTTCGATGGAGTGAATTAAGCTTACCTGAATTACTTCAGGAGCTTATTGTCGATGGAGATGCGCGTAATGGTTTCTTCAAATTATCGGGTATTAAAGCTGAAGACTAAAAAATAGTCGTGTTATTTAGATTAGTAATTTTAAATGAAAGGAGTTTAACTTGAGCATACACAATAGACTAAAACGAGTAAGAAAACCGCGCGTACACATCACTTATGATGTTGAAACAGAAGGTGCATCAGTAAAGAAAGAATTACCTTTCGTGATTGGTGTCACGGGTGATTTTTCAGGCCATAACACGGAAGATTTGAAACCACTTAAAGATCGTCGTTTTATTCAAATTGATCGTGATAATTATAACGACATTCTAAAACGTATGAATCCAAAATTAGATATTAGTGTAGAAAACACCTTATCAGATGACGATTCTGAGATGAAACTTAGTTTGTCGTTTAAATCATTAGATGATTTCGAACCTGCTGCTGTTGTCAATCAAGTCGAACCATTAAAAAAATTAATGGACACACGTAATAAATTACGCGACTTAATGACTAAGGTTGATCGCTCTGAAGATCTTGAAAACATTCTTGAAGAAGTACTTAACAATACTGCAAGCTTAGATAAATTAGCATCTGAGCTGAAAATTGAGGGAGTTCAATAATGAGTGTAGAAGCGCAAGTTATAGACAAGCCAGCTGAAGAATCTGTCAGTTTATCAATTTTAGATCAAGCCATTGGTGCAACGAAACAAACTGAGAGTTCCCGTTCTGAAGAACTTATTCGTTCCTTAACAGAAGAAGCTTTAAAAGGCACTGTTAAATGGAATAAGAACTTAACAGTGACGTTTAGAGAAGCTATCTCAGCACTCGATACTACTATCTCAAAACAGCTTTCTGCAATTATGCATAATAAAGAGTTTCAGAAGTTAGAAGGTAGTTGGCGCGGAGTTCATCACATGGTTCATAATTGTGAAACGAGTTCAACTTTAAAAATTCGAATCATGCCCCCAGTGTCAGAATAGTTGCAATGATGACTTAATTAAGTTCTCATAATTATCTAAGAGGTTAACTAAGCAACATATGACAAATTATCCAGAAGAATTAAAACAGAAAGTTATTAACGATATGAG
>NZ_JAHNZV010000208.1 GCF_022267535.1 Psychromonas antarctica | reverse complement strand
ACATTCTATAATAAAATACATTCTATAACACTTCGTTTAACGTTGCCTTAATGCCAAAGCGAATCTGAAATCAAATCAAAAAATACATATAATTCAGATATATAAATTTCTGCAGACATTCAAGATAGAAGACTATAAGAACTAAAGAAGAGCGCAATTTCCCATGTTGAAATTAGCGCCACTTGCGTTTTAACTTTGATTCTGAGCATTTTAATTTAGACATTTAGTGGCTAGATATGACGGTTCTAAGTAGCGCCATACCGTGGCGTAGAATCCCCCCCCCATATCCACACAATGAATGCTTAACTAATTAATAATGCCTCATACTGGAGTGTAATCCTCGTAAAGGACTAACACACGTAATCGACATTCTATATATGCTCATTTTTTTTGTACGCTCGTAAAAACTTCACTTGTTTATAAGTAGTATAAATAAAACGTCCGCAATCAAATAAATGCAAACTTCTCAGAATACTTTTAAGTAATGGATTTTTTTTATCTTTCGTTTGAACGTCTTGGTTACTTTGCACTAGCTCTCTACGTTCGGCCTCGATACAACTCATAGCCTTGTAGGATGGATCTAATAGGACAACACGTTGTTCGAGGGCATACATATTCAAATAATCTTCCCTTCCTGTATAATGATCAATCGGCTTCTTTATAACCCTCAATTCATTAACCAATTTCTGAGCACCAGCATTATTAATTATATATCCATGCGTTCCATAAGTTGGCATAACCAAGCGGAGTGCATTTAATTTACTTACAATGTTATGGTGAGACCACAAATTTGAGCGAGTGCGTTTTTCTGTGACTTCATCAGCATAATAACCTAGCAACATTAACTCATAATCATCAGGGAAATTAGATACATTACTTACCAATTCTAAAAACTCAGGGGTAAGTAAAACATCATCTTCGAGCACTACCGCCTGCTCAATATTTTCAGCTAACATTTGCTTATATATTTTTAAGTGACTGAGCGTACATCCTAATTCGCCCAATGTAAGCTCTCGACCGCACTCTGTGATAGATAACTCTTTATTGTAAACACGCTGAATAGCTGTGTCTGATAATTGTTTACCGTAAACTGCGTCGATGAAAATTGCTTCAATTTTGTTAACTTCACAGAGGGCTTCCATATGCGCTTTTTTTTCAACATCAATTCCCAGATTGATAATAAATATTGGTGTTTTGCTCATGATTGCTCAGCCGTAATAAATGGATAGTCTTTCAACCAAGCCTTATAGTAATTAGTATTTTTACCGTAAGAGTTATCATATAAACAGATCTCTTTCCCTAACAGCGCGGCAAGTATAAACCCATGCAATCGGTCGGTATGCACAACGGTGAATGCATTAAAGTAATTAATAGATCTAAAGACAATATTTTCAGTTTGATAACCCCACAGTTTAATTACCCTCGATGAAAACCAAGGTACTTTATTCATTTTTAAATAAACATTAAAAGCAAATTCATCTTCTCGGCTGATCAAATTTTTCCAATCAAATCCTTTTTTTACTATTGATCTTGTATTGGGTTGTTTTTCTGCATCAACTCTGACTAGGTTTAATATTTTTGGAGGGAAAACATTTGATATGCCTGATTCTGTTTTATCAATTAAAGGATGAAGATGATGGGCCATATCTGGCATAAATAATACATTTTCAGTAAATTCTTTAGCGAGTTCGACACTGAGTATATCTCTGACACAAAAATGAAAATCTTGATGCTCTTTGAAAAGAGCAGCTGATTTAGCTAAATTAGCTGAATCTTCAAAATGAATAGTTTGAGGTAAACAGATAATAGTTTTGTGTTTAAATTTGCGGATAATATCTTCTCTTAAATTTTGATGAAGGCTATATAAATCACCAAAATTCCCACCTCCATGCAACAAAATCACTTCGGAATTTTCAATTTTTTTATATTCAATATTTTCATGCGCACAACGATAGATAACATCTATGTCGTAAGTATCGAAGAAAGCTTCAGTCCCTTTGTAAATTAAAATATCTCCAACATTAAAATGTACTGGAATATCTAAATATGTAACTTTTCTGTTATTAATTAATTCGGCTAGTTTTTTATGCTCATTTTTTAATGAATCCATTAACTGACACCACAATATTTGCGACATAACTAGTCACTCCTTTTAATTAAAAAATGCATATTTTTAGCCTACGCGTAACATTTTAATAAATTGACATAACACACAATTAACATATCAAGAACAAGCTAACAGAGTAAATATGCACATTTTGAGCTGTAAAATAA
>NZ_JAHNZV010000207.1 GCF_022267535.1 Psychromonas antarctica | reverse complement strand
AAGCCAACCCAGAAAATTACCTGCCATGGAATTATCTAGAAAATAGTGAGTAACGGCTGACTTGCTTTCCAAAAAAGACTGAATTGGGCTAACCGCCCAAGTCAAACTATGCAGCCGTAAGCTCACCGTCGAGAAACGCATGTTAAAATAAGCGAAACGAAAGGCTCGACAGGCAAACCTTTTAAACGAAATTCAATGTTAATAAAAAATCAGATTATCACCTAAAATGCTCGAGGATTTGTGCGATCAGAGCATAAAAAATAGGTTATTAAATAATGAAAAATCTTACAAAAATAAAAATATCTCTACGTTGACGAATGCGATCAACCATCCATTGATAGCGATTAGTAAAATCTTTCCGTGCAAGGTATTTAAAAGAAAGGATCTTCGCCATACAAGAATGCACAGCGAACGTAGCGAGTAATGCAGTGATAGCAGGTTGTATCAGAAATTTACTCGCCCTCAAAAAATAAGCCTAGTTGATTTTAGCCACCATTTTATCAATTTGACTCTGGGTCAAAGTAGCGTTGTTAATAAAATAGTTAACTAGCGCTTGTTGCAAATCCACACCTTCATCAGCAGGATCGACATTGAGCATATGGCGTAATGAATATCGTAATAATCCTTGGTCCCTAAATTCACTAATCCCTAAACGATTGGAAAGCTGGTAATCTGCAGCAATTTTATCCCAGCTTACACCGGATAATCCTGCTAGTACGGCAGTTAATACGCCAGTACGATCTGTCCCCAAACGACAATGGATAAGAAAGGGAGCAGGGTGGCTATCGTCATTTATAAACTCAACAGTGCTTTTTACAGCAGCTGAAAATTCATCACCATCGGATGAAAAATAAACCAATTTATAGCTGATATCTAACAGCAAATTGTCACCTGCGTCCATAATGGCTTGCATATAGTCAGTGATAAATTCAGGCGCAACGGCGGCTTCTTCTCCAGAAAGGGTTATTACGCTACCAATATTGTTTGTTACCATAAATGAATTAACGTACTCAATACGTGTCGCTTCGGCTTCCATATCACGAGACTGTTTGAATGGATGATAAGAGCGAAACAAGTTACTTAATTCTGGTACTTGACGAAAATTAGATATCTCTTGCTGCCCCTCTATTGTTGTCAAATCAAAATCAGAAAGCGACTTTTCATTTTTTGCCTGTGCATCATTGGCAATGATGGTCTCTATATTATCACCGCTAAAAACAAGAATATGATTACCCGAAAATTGGTATCCAACGGGCGTATTTTCCGATACATTAAACCAGCTGCTTGTCTCTCCGACAGTCACTACGAATTTATATTCTGGTTGACCGCTGTTACCAGGAATATTGATCTCATCAGCATCAACGCTCAAAAACCAGATGCCCTCATCAGTACTACTAGCAGTAAGGTAAAAATCTTCTGAACTTGACCAGCTATTGAAAGAACCTCGAACTTCTACTCGCTCAATGGTGCTGATATCGGTGATGCCATTCGCTTCGAGTATATCGCTTTGGGCTGAAACATCAAAAACGAAAACAACTTGATCACCCGCAGCGGTAAAAGCAAATGTGCGATCGCTGGCTGCGTCTGTTAATGTGATTGGCAAATCAGTGGTTGAAGCGTCAGTATTCGTTGAAGAGCTGCCGCAAGCAGAGAGCAACAAAATAAATAAAGATCCCCCTGCAAGCATTAGTGATTTTTTAAATGTCATTATAATTAATCCTATGGTGTTTATATGGTAGTTAATTTTATAAAGATAAATTTACAGATCTACTTACATACCAACAGGATGCCGATCAACTAATAATATTCGACTAGGTTATTTTATGTTTGTCTGTCCATAGACTGCAGCCATATCCTACTTAACTAATTACCGCTGAGTCAAACGCTGTAGCTGGTACTAGATCACTATTTTTGCATTTGTTTTTTTTATTTTTTTGATTTTCAATTTTAGCAATCATAAAGCAGAGGGTCGGGGTTAAATGCTGAGGGATCCCCACTAAAATCATAAACACCCAGCCGAATAGGTATTGTCAACTTATGTCACCAGGACGACTAAAGGCTATTAAAATAGCCTTAATCTAAATTTTGAACATAACTAACCTGCATCCAATCAGAAAAGGAGCGATCGCGGAATGCTCGATAATGTTTTACTTGCATTAAGGAGTCGTTACACAATAACTTGCGCTAAAAATTGTTTTCAAAAAGCCTAGGGGCTGTTGATCTTTCACATTGGCAGCCAAATCATTACACATGCTAATGCCAACATGCTTTCAAAGTTTATTTTTAATTTATCGTATCGTGTAGCTATCGCTCTAAAATGCTTTAGCCTTGCAA
>NZ_JAHNZV010000206.1 GCF_022267535.1 Psychromonas antarctica | reverse complement strand
GCAGGTTTTAGCCTGCTTTGTTTTGAAAATGGCTCCGCGAACTGTTTGAATGAACAAACACTGGCGGACTGAAGTCCGCGCCCCTCAACAGGGTAAAGGCAACATTCGGTTTTTTACTTTCTCTGGGCCGCAGGTTTTAGCCTGCTTTTTTTTGAAAATGGCTCCGCGAACTGTTTGAGTGAACAAACACTGGCGGACTGAAGTCCGCGCCCCTCAACAAGGTAAAGGCAACATTCGGTTTTTTACTTTCTCTGGGGCGCAGGCTTTAACCTGCTTTGTTTTTACAAAATACTGTGCGAACTGTTTGGATGAAAAAACACACTGGCGGACTGAAGTCCGCGCCCCTCAATAAGCTAAAGGCAACAGGCTGTTTGTACTTTCTCTGGGGCGCAGGCTTTAGCCTGCTTTGTTTTTACAAAATACTGTGCGAACTGTGTGAATTAACAAACACACTGGCGGACTGAAGTCCGCGCCCCTCAACAGGATAAACGCATGTGTGGGTTCATGCTGCTTGCACTCGCTTTAGCCTGCATTGTTTTTACAAAATACTGTGCGAACTGTTTGAATGAACAAACACTGGCGGACTGAAGTCCGCGCCCCTCAACAGGGTAAAGGCAACATTCGGTTTTTTACTTTCTCTGGGGCGCAGGCTTTAGCCTGCTTTGGTTTTTAAAAAGACTCAGCAAACTATTTGAATGAACAAACACATTGGCGGACTGAAGTCCGCGCCCCTCAATAAGCTAAAGGCAATGTGGGGAGCATGCTGATTGCACTCTCTCTGGGGCGCAGGCTTTAGCCTGCTTTGTTTTTACAAAATACTGTGCGAACTATTTGTAAAAAATCGTGGACACCCAAACCTTTCTTTTGATCTCTATCAATAAAAAGGTTTGGATGTCCCCGAGTAGCGATTGATTTTAAAAAGATGAGTATTCAATAATGATTAATTTCGCTAAGGCGTAATAAACAGCTAACGCAACAGGAAATGGCTGACACGATTGGCGTAATTTTAATTTATCCTCATATATTGATACAGTTCGATTTCTTTATGCATCATATCTCAACCCAATAACTTCAAGGTTTCACGCTCAGCATCTTCGGGTGTTAACCAACTATCTGGGCGAACACCGTTAAATATAAGATCTGTAACACGTTTAATTAAAAATTTACCATCAGGTAAGTCAGCAATGGTTGGTTTGTACCTATCTACCTTTAAATAATTAGGGTAATTAGGTACTTGGCTACCAAGTGGAGGGGTGATTTCATTGTTCAAAAAGTCAGTTTTCATTTTTTTTAATTCTTCAATCAACCCCTGCTCATATTGAGTTAACTCTCGAATCGCATGCTTTAAAACGTTAATTAAGGCATCAATACAGCGAGTCGCGTAAGGGCAATATTCTGGTTTAAATAATAACTGTCCTTTACCAGCCAGTCTCAAAATACGTTGCATGGGAATTTCAAGTTCTTCATCAATTTTTTCTTTTGAACTTGCATGATGTGATAGCGTACCATCGGTATAGATATAGGCAATGGTCGAGACATAAACCCGCTCAACAGGTAATGGTAAATCATGATTTACTGCATGTTCTTTAAGCCAAGTGAGTTGTGCAATCATACGTCCTTCAGGTGTATCATCAATTTGTTCAAACCCTTTGAAAATGGCTAATAAATGGTTACAGTTTTCAATGAGATCTAAACGTTGTTCTTCGGTATTTGGCATGATTATTCTTATCCTTATTTTGCAATCAATACTTTCGGGTTAGGCGTAATTTGCGTACCGCCACCCGGCATAATTTTCCCTATTAAGCCCGTACTATAACCATCATCAGCAGTGTATTGTATTAATTCAGAAGCTTTACCTAGGGTCGATTCCACTACGCTCGTTGGTTCAGTGATCTCAACAACATCCATCGCATTAGCTCGATTAAAACAAGGTAATGCGAGACTATTTTTAATGCCGTCTTTATCCCAGATTCCATCTTTATAAAAGTCTTTCTTTACTGCAGCTAAACCTTCTTCATCCAACCAGTACGCAGAGGTTTCGATATTTTTAGGACGACCTTTGGTCGTTAATCCATAGAGTTTATCACCAGCCTGCAACTCTTTAGTGCGGAAGTCTTTTCCTGAAGAAAGAATCTCTTCTATTTTATCATCCTTCCACCCTAAATCTTTTAAGGCACTAAATGTATTCCCATCGGCTTCCGATAAATTTTTCATATCCACTGCTCTCAGAGTTTTAAATTTACCCTCAGGAACATGTACTTTCTCCCACTCTTGATTATGTAGCCCCGCAGGTAATTTTGTTTTGCTCGGTGTTAATTTCCCTAACTTGCCTGCATTAGTCACCACTTTACCCATACCAGCAGAAGCCAAACCG
>NZ_JAHNZV010000205.1 GCF_022267535.1 Psychromonas antarctica | reverse complement strand
GATCTCATCGTGGAGCTGGGGCTAATTATTAGTTGCCTGCAAAGACTCCGAATACATTAGCGCAAACCAACTACGTTATCGATATTATTACTTGCAATATCGAGGCGGACCATACATTTCGCCCCCATAGCGACTTAGAACAGGCGCTAATTATTAAAAGGGCAAAAAGAAAGACCTGACATCCATCCATAATTAGTTCGCTTATAGTGAATTAAAGTTCGCTATTAGCGATTTATTCTTGTCTCTTTTTTAAATGTCTGTATTATAGGTTCTAAGGTTGGGCAAAAAGAGAGAAACTTTGCCATTAAGTTGAATATCGGATTTTATTTTAGACCAATATTCTCGGAAAACTTTTAGTTTTCTACTACACACCCCGGAAATGTGTTTGACTGTAACTAGTTAGTTATCTTGTGTTTGTCATCCATGTATCTTTGTTACTGTGTGCCGTATAGCATCATTATTATTGACTATCGACGTATAAGTAAATGTTAAAGGGGGAGTGCTCAGGGCGACTGAGTACATGAAATAAGGGGTTACATGTTGGTTACTCTTATCTTCTAACTAGGGCGAAATTGTTTAGCAATTAGGTTAAACATTTGTTAGAAGGAACCGCGTTATGCGAAATAGTAATACCAATCTTAATCAACAGGCACCTGTAAAGTCTTCAAAAGACGAAGACCAGAAGAACAATAAAAAGAAATTTAAAATCGGATGGATAATCATTAAATCGTCCATACGTATTGGCTTGTTTCTTTGGAAAGTTCTGGAGGTATTCACCAATGATGCTTAACAGATGTCCCCCTTAATTTTTGGAGTTATTATGATAAACAAAGCGTTAAAAGTTATTAGGCAATATCATAAATTTAAACAAGTAGAATTATCAGAAGAGTTAGGTATTTCTAAATCATATTTGTCTGAAATCGAATCAGGTAAAAAGCCTGTAAGCCTAGATATACTAGAGAAATATTCTGTTATTTTTGATATCCCTGTTTCATCACTTCTCTTCTTCTCTGAAAACATGGAGAATGATAAAGGTATACCTAAAAAGTTTCGTACAGTTTTTGCTAATAAAATTGTTCAGATAATGGAATGGGTAGTAGATAAAAATGCCCCGAAAAAAGTATAAGATCAATACAAACGACAAAGCATACTCCTTTGAAAGTTCCTCTTTCTATAAACTGTCATCTCCGAATATTTTAGCAAACTTACTTCATATACCTCTTGCTGATTTAAAAAAACTAAAAAATAGCAAAGATAGTTATAAACCATTTGTTATTAAAAAAGAGGGAAAGAAAGACAGAACTATTGAATGCCCCAAGAGATTACTTGAAAAGGTACACACGCGAATAGCAAGTTTACTGTGCAGAATAATAACTCCTGATTTCTTACATTCTGGTATTAAAGGAAGGACTTATATCACAAATGCTAAGTCTCACCTTGGTAAGCATAAAGTGCTGACCAGTGATTTGAGATCGTTTTATCCTTCTACATCTAAGAAAATGATCTTTAAGCTTTTCCGTTATAATTTCCACTGTAGCGTAGAAGTTGCTGATTTAATTGCTAGTGTCGCAACATATGAAGAGCACTTACCTACTGGTAGTCGGTTAAGTATGCCTTTGGCATTGTGGGCGAATATTGAGATGTTTTTAGAAATAGAGTCACTTGCTAAAAAGCACTCTATTAATATGACTATTTATGTTGATGATTTAGTCTTTTCAGGTAAGAATTTAAACGAATTGTTTTCTTCTACTGTAAATAAGATTGTTTTAAAACATGGGCATGAAATACATAGCGGAAAAACAGTTTTGTATAAGTCAGATGAAATAAAACTTATTACTGGTGTGATCGTGCACAATGATGAAATATTCATTAGAAACTGTCATCATCAAAATATGCATAATGATCTTGAAGAGTGGAAAACTTATAAAAATGGTTTTATGGTTCCCGATGACCTTAAAAGTCGTCTATTGGGGAGAATAAACGCATTTGCACAGATTGATCCAAGACTCAAAGATAAGGCAAGAAGCATCTTAGCCATTGAGCATTAGATATTATTTGCTTTCCATCGATAATAAGTAGGGCATGAGATACCTTTGGCTTTACGAATGCTCGGGATCGAGCCTTTTGTATTAGGCGACAATTAACTTGACCGGTCGTATTGCCTCATTAAAAAAACATACTACATTTAAAGATTTGTTACCGCATATGTAAGTAAGAATCAAATGACATAACAGACTAGAAGCCCCTTTAGCAGTATGATATTTCCTACTAATTGAGTTCACTTTCCTCTGGAATATTAAAATTTAAAACGGGCACAAATTCATTAATCATCAAATCTCGTAGTTTTTCTTCCTGACTCGCTTGGTTTTGACGCCATAGAGCAATTCTTCGTTGAAGTGTTCGGGTTTGCCCTATTAAAAATTTATCAGGATATTTATCCATGAGCCACAAAATTATTTTTTTAGCATTGTTTTCAGGTGCTAGCTCCATTCTTAATCGTATTTCATCCCAAACATCCTCGAACGGATCTTTTCGAGTTCGCCATGTACGAGGAGATTTTCTGAAGTCGACTTTGTCATTTCTATGGTAATGACGATTCACTCTATCTGTAATGATAACAGGCGGTA
>NZ_JAHNZV010000204.1 GCF_022267535.1 Psychromonas antarctica | reverse complement strand
AGCCAACCCAGAAAATTACCTGCCATGGAATTATCTAGAAAATAGTGAGTAACGGCTGACTTGCTTTCCAAAAAAGACTGAATTGGGCTAACCGCCCAAGTCAAACTATGCAGCCGTAAGCTCACGGTGAGAACGCTGCTATTGTCGTTAAAACACCAAATACGGTTGCTACTGCAACCGCGTTCACCCCCTTCAAGGCCGCTTCTTTAGGATCTGAATATTTTTGTCTAGCTTGATGAATGCTTTCACCGACAACGATGGCATCATCTACCAAGATGCCCAATACAAGGATCATGCCGAATAATGTTATATCGTTGATACTATAATCTAGGCTAGGAAGGCCCATCATCCAAATAGCACCCGCTAGCGAGATAGGGATGCCCATCGCAACCCAAAGTGCCAACTTAATTTCCAAAAAGAGACTAAGCAAAATGATGACAATGATCAGGCCCTGTAAAGCATTAGAGCTGAGCATGCTTAATTGATTCTTAATGTAGGGTGCCATATCGGCCATCACATCGGTTTTCACACCTATAGGCAGAGTAGGTTGAATGCTAATGAGTTCATTCTTTATCGCTTCGCTAACCCGAAGTAAGTTATCTTTAGTGCTAGTCGACACCAGCAAAGCGATGGCGGTCTCTCCTTGAAATCTAACAATGCTGTCATCTGACTGATAGGTGCGTGTAACCTGAGCAATTTCTCCGAGTGTTACAATCGCGTTAGGGGTCGTAATTATAGGTAAGTTTTGTAACTTCAAAAGGTTGTCCGCATAACTATCTCCCCTAAGAGTAATAGCCCCTGAGGCTGATTTTAGTTCACCACTTCGAAACTCTGTCGACCACTTAACTATTTTCTCTGCTAGCTCTGTTGAATCAAGACCATAACGCTTTAATTTATGTAGATCAGGCTCTATTCGTAATTCTTGTTTGCGCTTGCCAAGGTTCGCTATTTGAGAAATATTGGGGTTATTTTGAAGTTGATTTTTTACTCTGGTGACCACTTTTTGTAATAGATCGTCGTTATTTCCGCCATAAACTAATATAAAGGCCGCTAAATTAGTAAACTCTTCTCTTTGTATCTTGGGGCGCTCTGCAAGCGTAGGAAAGCCATTAATACCTTCTACTCGATTGCGGACATCTTCAATAAGGCGTTCAATATCAACGCCGCTCGCTTTTCTGACGCGTACGATTGAAAACTCAGGCTGTGAGGTACTGATAACACTTTTAACACCCGCTATTCCTCTAATTGCATTTTCTACACGTTGTGTAATACCCTCATCGACTTGTTTCGCTGTCCCACCAGGGTAGGTTACCGTGACGGTGAACTGAGTCGGTGGAATTTGAGGAAAACTCTCAACTCTTAGCGTATTCAGTGATAAAAGCCCAGCAATAAGTGTAAATACCATTAAAAGATTGCTGGCTACCGGGTTATCAATAAACCATTTAGTGACACTACTCATTTGTATTCACCTGCTTCATTAGCTAAGAGCTTTGGTGAAGCCTGTTGGCCTTGCAACATGGAATTAAGGGGAAAACGAACTAACAACCGGTTAATTTCTGGTTTATTTATATATCGGAATTTTATTACATCTGAGCTTTGCTCAATCAGCTCTATTTCCTCCAAAAATAGCTGCCCATCAAGTAAGGTCCATACTTTTCCATCTTGTGTTAGTGCAGAGGATGGCGCATTAACTATATTTTCTATATTTTCACCCTCAAAAATAACATTAACAAACTGATCAGGTAGTAATGGATCTTCACCTGAAAACGGTTTGTTTATATTTAATACTAGGCTTCTTTGCCTCGTTATATCATCAAGAATGGGGGCCAAATACCTGACATGGGCAAGCCACTCTTTTCCAGATGGAGCCGCAACCTTGGCTACTCCACCAACAGAGATTCTACTTTTTAAACGTTGCCAGTTAATGTCTGAGAGCTCTACTTTAACATCAATAGATTCACTGGATATAATCTCAAAAAGAGGCTCTCCGACTTCAACCCACTGACTTGGTGTGACCATTTTTTTTACAACAACTGCAGGGTATGGTGACTTTATATTTGCTTCCTTGAGCATTTGTAATGCGTATTCAAGCTCAGACTTTGCATAGTTTAGCTCTGATTTCGCGGTTAAAATATGAGCATCAAAACTGCCGAAGGGAGACAATTTTGTCTCCCCAGAAATCTTTTTAGCGACGTATTGTTTATGCTTGTAATTTGTCAACTCGAATTCAGCTCGCGAGACCTTTGCTTGCGCACGACTGACCGATACACGATAAGGTTGTGATGATATTTGAACTAACATTTGCAGTTTATTTATACTGTCACCGGGATTTGTATTACCATTAAGCGCAACGACTCTTCCTCCCACAGCTGACTTAACGGCTAATGGCCACCTAGCGATCGTTAAACCCGATACTTTTACCGTTAACGATGAATCACTTGGCAGCACTGCTAACACTGAAACAGTTGGATTTTTTTGCTCTTTATCAGCCTGCTTATTAACTATATCTTCTTCAGAAACGCTCCAAATTAATAAAGCAATACAACTACTTAAGAGTATTCCTTTTAACAAATATTTTTTCACTACTGCTCCATTAAAGTTATCTATTAAATTACACTTCTTTATAT
>NZ_JAHNZV010000203.1 GCF_022267535.1 Psychromonas antarctica | reverse complement strand
TTTAAGGTCTTTGGCTAACTCATTTGCGAGTGCTTGCAGTTTTTCTTTATTCATTGTGTTACTCATTATAATGGCCTTTGATAAGGTTATAGATAATGAACGTTTACACAATTCTTTTTACACCCTCTTAAGTGGTGAACCATCTTTGCTTATTTATGATCTCGATTTTTCTGAAATAAAGAAAGACAGTTCAACTTCCGCTTGTCGTTACAATGCACCACAAGATGAAAGATCAATGGATCCAAAAGATAATACATCCACGGGAGGTGGTATTGGTTTTGGCGGGTTAGTTTTATTATTACTTGTAACAATAAAAAGACGATCAGCATCTGTCTAGTTTCAATTTTTGTATATGTAAAACAGGCCTGTTTTTGAGGTGATGGTATCGTTATAGGTGATTGTAATTTAATTACAACTTCAAAAATTAAATAGGAGCATGCATGCAAAACCTCACAGTTCCTTACAAAACCCAATAAATACAATTAATTAAACTCATTTTATAGTCTTAGCGTTGTTTCTTCTTACCCAAACAAAAAACGCAGCGTGGGCTTAATGCCGATCAGTTAAGAAAAATCTATTGATTTTTAGCTGAATGAGATCAAAATCCGATGTTCACAAGACATCGGATTTTTTATGCAACTTTTTTCAGCCCTATCTCAAGTATCAGTTAATAATTTTACTGAATTTACCGCGCTCAATGAACTATTAGACCCAGATTTAGTCTCTAACGCACTCTCCCAAGCTGGTGTCGCCACCATTAGAAAGCGTAAGTTACCAATGGAGCAAATGGTCTGGGCTGTTGTGGGAATGGCACTTTTTCGTAAGTACTCGATGCGTCAGTTAGTCAATCAACTTGATATTATTCTTCCTAATGGCGAGCCTTATGTTGCACCAAGTGCAGTAACACAAGCACGGAAGAAACTGGGCCATCAAGCAATTGAATCTATCTGCAATCAAACACAATCATTGTGGCATGAAAAATCAGATCACCCAATGTGGTGTGGCCTTTCACTCTTAGGGGTTGATGGCGTTGTTTGGCGTACACCCGATTCAAAAGAAAATAACGAGTACTTTGGACGAACAGGCAACCAACATAGTAAAGCAAGCTATCCTCAAGTCCGAATGGTATGCCAAATGGAGCTAACCAGTCATCTATTAACTCAAAGCGCATTTGATAGTGTCGATGTAAATGAAATGCATTTAGCTGAAAAGTTAATTTCAGATACACCAGACAATAGCCTAACTCTATTCGACCGTGGTTTTTATTCTTTAGGATTACTCAATCGCTGGCATTCGACAGGCATTTCACGACACTGGCTGATGCCGTTAAAGAAGAATACGCAATATGAAGTAGTCAGAAGCTTAGGGCGACAAGATAAAGTGGTACGTTTAACTGCTTGCCCTCAAGCACGAAAGAAGTTTGCTGATTTACCTGAATACATTGAAGCCCGCTTACTGACTAAAAAAGTGAATGGAAAGCCCCGACAGATATTAACTTCTATGGTAGATGCCATGCAGTTTCCTGCCGCTGATATTGTTGATTTATATGAACATCGGTGGGAAATTGAATTAGGCTTTAGAGAAATGAAACAGTCACTGCTTGATAGTCAATTTACTTTACGTAGCAATCAGCCTGAATTAATAAAACAAGAGTTATGGGGGATATTATTAGCTTATAATTTAATACGGTATCAAATGATATTAATGGCGAAATCACTTGATGGAATACACCCTAACCAATTGAGCTTTCATGGAGCATCAATGCATATTATTTATCAGTTAACGATGTTGCCATTTTGCTCACCAGGAAATATTCCGAAGTATGTTATGGACATAACCAAAAGCGCTAAACAATTTTTTTTACCTGTAAGGCGAGAGAGGAGCTATCCACGAGAATTGAAGTGTTCTAAAAACAGATATCCAGTTAAAAAAAAGCATACCGTTCACCTTAAGTGAACGGTATTAAGCGTGGGCTGCGTTTTTGGCTAGTTAACGGAACGAGTAGGGGGGCTTTTAGTTAATTTCTTGCTCTGTTTCGTCAGCAGTTTCAAGTTCAGTCAACTCAGGTTTTTCATGTAAATCTGCTTTTAATTGACCTTTTCGGTGCTTTAATCCGGAATCTAATTTTTTAGCAGCACTGGTGATCGCAGGGTACATGACAGAATCGCTACCTTTAGCTGCAATGCTGGTGCCTTCATAATTGGTGCGAATTTCAACATCAAATTTACCATGCTCTTTGGAAATGATGATATCAAGCGAGATAAGCGTGGGGAAATGGGTCGCTATTTTAGCGAATTTTTCTTCTAAGTGCTCTTTGATGCTATCAGTAACATCAACATGGTGACCGGAAACATTTATTTTCATAGATTGTCCTTAACAAATTTACTTGCCAAATATATCGCGTATTACATCTGTATATTTACATAAATAAACTCGTTGTACAAATGCAAGCTTACATAATTTGACATACGACAGGTGGATTCTCCTATCCGTGTTTACGCCGATAATATGTGTACAATAATTAACTCAAGTTTCGGGATTCAAAACAAACAATAAAACCCAAATAACTCGATGATTTTAAAGAGGTTGATGTCTCATTGTGGTAAAATACTTGTTAACTAGACAAAGGATAATACAACAAGAGACATC
>NZ_JAHNZV010000202.1 GCF_022267535.1 Psychromonas antarctica | reverse complement strand
AACAGACGGTTGTCGATTTTTTTACGCAAGTCATGCAAATGGATAACTTTACTTTGCGGCAAGAAGCCCTAGAATGAGGGATGGTTCACTTTTATTGGCTAAAAATGAACCCCGAAACTTGAGTAATAAGATAGAAATTTTGCATTGAATTTGCATTGAATTTGCAGTCATAATTATTCGCTAATTATCTCAAACAACTCACCAATACCAACCTCAAGAAAACAGCATAACTTTTCAATTACCTCAATATCAATCCGAGTTGCAGTTTCATTGTATAAGCGATGGATTGTATTTTTATTTACGCCTGTCTCCCTTGCTAATTCAGCAACTTTTATACGCTTTTCACCCAAAATTTTGGATAAGTTACATCTGATCATAATACCCTCCTGGAAAATTAAATACCTTTAGTGGGTATTTAATGGTTGCAATGGTGATTAAGTGTGCTATTGTTTCTCCTGTAGGTACAAAGTAATACTTAATTAAATAAAATACCTAAGGAGTGATTATGTCACATACCTATCTCACTACGGAAGAACTAGCGTCACATATTAAATATGATGTTAGAACAATTCGTGAATCTTTAAAAGATTCTGTTCTGTTCGAAGGCGTTCATTACATTCGCCCATTCGGTGGCAGAAAAATTTTATACATATGGGATCGCATTGAAGACGAGATGCTAAATGGCCCTAATGTAGAAAACGTTATGAACCAAGTCATGTAAGGAGGACTTATGGGAAGTATTCAAGAGAGAAGCGGTACATTATATTTTGACTTTAGATATAAGGGGATACGTTGTCGCGAACAATCAAAGTTAGAAGATACAACTGCAAACAGAAAACGTATGCAAAAAATATTGAAACGTATTGAATCTGAAATTACCTTAGATCTATTCGATTATGCTAAGTATTTTCCAAAGAGTAAACGGGTTGCTAAATTTAAAGCCATTGCTAACAAATTAGAAGAGGTAATTGAATTCGAAAGTGATGGTGCTGATTTTGAGGAGTTTGCACTGTTATGGATATCTGAAAAAGAAATTGAGTGGCGTAAGTCTAATTACCTCACTGTAAAAGATGTGCTTTTACTGCACTTAATCCCTGCGTTTGGTAAGAAGAAGCTCAGCGAAATCACTAAAGCTAATATCCTAAATTTTCGTTCAACACTCGCCAAAGTAACCGGACGATCAAATGGGAAATTATCTGCTAGTCGTATAAACCACATAATGACTCCGCTAAGAGTGATTATGAATGAAGCCGCTGAGCGTTTTGAGTTTAACTCGCCATGGAAAAATATTAAAGCTTTACCTGTACCAAGAACTGACATTCAGCCGTTCAGTTTTGATGAAGTAAGTTTGTTTTTAAAGCATGTACGTGATGATTTTCGCTGTTATTTTTTAGTACGTTTCTTTACCGGATTACGCACTGGTGAGATCGATGGATTAATCTGGAGTAATGTCGATTTTGAAAATCGTATTATTAAGGTTCATCAGTCATTGGTACTTAACGAAATTGTACCTTGTAAAACAGATGGTTCTTACCGCAGTGTACAGATGAGTGAAATTGTTTATCAGGCTTTGCTGGACTATAAAGCCCAGCAACCTAAGAACCAAGAAATCGTATTCACTACAAAGAAAGGAGGGCATTTACAAAATAAATATATTTCTCGCCATATATGGTATCCCACTTTAAAGGCTAGTGGTCTTTCAAAGCGAAACCCTTACCAAACACGCCACACTGCTGCAACGCTGTGGATGGCTGCAGGTGAAAGCCCCGAATGGATTGCTCAACAGATGGGGCACAGTTCAACAACTATGCTGTTTCGTGTTTACAGTCGCTATGTACCCAATTTAACTAGAAAAGATGGTAGTGCATTTGAACGAATTTTAGCTGAAAAATTTTTACAAAATAGCCCGGAGAGCGATCATGAAGAATGAACAGTTTAAACCCTTTATCATTTCACCTTGTTATTCACATTCGACGATGCAGTATACTCTTGAGGATGGACTGACATCATTCGATGCCGAGGTAATTGATAATCTACACTTTGAGTGTGATAGCCCCTGCTTAGCCTTGGTTGATTGTGAAGTTGTATCAACAGGCGTAAAGATCACTGAAGTACATTTAATTGCCACTAATGTTGATAAAATGAAACTACTCTCTTGGTTAAAAGCAATTCAGGCTAATTTAATTGGATACCTGATCATCTTAATAGGTTTGATCACCAAGGTGAGAGATAACCAACTGCGATCTGATTTGGTTGAAATAATTTTCCACAATCAGCTACACCCGGCCCATATTTTTAAAACAAACAGTGAGAAGATGAACAACTTATATCCCTCTTTGATCATTATAGGTCAAAAAGCATTTTTGAAGTGTCAATATTATAGTTGCACTCAAACATTAAGAGATACGTTATTGGTAAGCTGTTTACTCAAAAAATTGGCGAAAAATGAATTGATCGTTTCTTCCCCAGAGTATGAAGTTGTTAAAGCACTAATAGAAGAAAAGCTAACATCACTGAATGTTTAATGTGAAAAGCTTATTAAAGTAGAAAGCACCTACGGGTGTTTTTTTTATTTTAAAAAATTATAAATATATTAAAAAAATGATGCTTTTTGCTGCCGCTCATTGGTGATTTTTTGAAAGTTAAAGGAATAGCTTAGCCACAA
>NZ_JAHNZV010000201.1 GCF_022267535.1 Psychromonas antarctica | reverse complement strand
CCCTTGTATAGCTTGAAAATTATTTTCACCGAGAATTGCTGTTTATAAAATGGACCTTATACAAAACAAAACTAAGCAATAGTTTTCTATAAACTTTTCGCGTTATACTAAACACAATTATTCACAACGAAAATTTAATATTTATGAGTAACCCTCGATTTTATGATCCGCAACAACTCTTAGTTTCTAGTGAAATTTTGCTTGGGGATGATGCCACACAACATATTCGTGTATTACGTTTAAAAGTCGGTGCAGAAATAATCTTATTTAATGGCTCCGGTGGCCAGTATTTAGCAATCTTGAGTGAGGTGCAAAAACGCAGTTGTATGGCCTTGATCAAGGGATTTCAAGAAACTGATAATGAAAGTCCGCTGCACCTACATCTAGGGCAAGTTATTTCACGTGGTGATAGGATGGAATTTGTTATTCAAAAAGCGGTAGAATTAGGAGTCAATGAAATCACCCCATTAATGAGTGAACGCTGTGGCGTAAAAATCAATGCCGAGCGTATGCTAAAAAAACAGCAACAGTGGCATAAAATTGCGATTGCAGCTTGCGAACAATCAGGCCGTAACATTATCCCAACGATTCACCCCACGCAATCGTTACAAGCATGGTGTGAATGCCAGGAGAGTGCGATCAAACTCACGCTGCACCCACGCGCTAACTATTCAATCAACACATTAGCAAATGATATTAATAAGGTGCGCTTATTAATAGGACCAGAAGGTGGATTGAGCGATGATGAAATAGCGCTAACTAAAACACTTAACTTCACCGAAACATTATTAGGGCCGCGGATTTTACGCACCGAAACAGCAGCCTTAACCGCCATAACAGCACTCCAGTGCCGTTTTGGTGATCTTGCCTAAACAGTAATGAAGGAAAAAATATGTCCATTAAAATTGGCATCGTTATGGATCCAATCTCAGCCATTAAAATTCATAAAGATTCTAGCTTTGCAATGTTATTAGAAGCACAATCGCGAGGCTGGGAGCTTTATTATTTAGAGATGCAAGATCTCTATCTCGAAGATAGTCGCTGTTTTGCTAGCAGTAAAAAATTAACAGTGCAACGCGATGCAGATAACTGGTATCAACTTGAAGAGGCGACAGAGCACCCGCTTTCCGACCTAGATGCCGTTTTAATGCGTAAAGATCCCCCTTTCGATACCGAATATATCTATGCAACTTATCTACTTGAGCGCGCAGAGGATGAAGGATGTTTGATCGTCAATAAACCACAAAGTTTACGTGATGCAAATGAAAAACTATTCACCGCTTGGTTCAGTGAATTCACACCGACAACACTTGTCACTCGGAGCAGCCAAAGGATCCGTGATTTTCATGCAAAGCATCAGGATGTCATTTTAAAACCGCTTGATGGCATGGGAGGCGCCTCCATTTTTCGTATTAAAGAAGATGATGCCAATATTGGTGTCATTATCGAAACCTTGACTGACCATCAACAACGTTACTGTATGGCTCAGAAATTCATTCCTGAAATCGCAGAGGGTGATAAGCGTATTTTAATTGTCGATGGTATTCCTATGCCTTATGCCCTTGCGCGCATTCCGGCGCAAGGAGAAACACGCGGTAACCTCGCGGCAGGAGGACGAGGCGTGGCACAACCACTTTCAGAAAGCGATTGGCATATTGCGAATGCAATCGGTCCTAAACTGAAAGAGAAAGGGCTTATTTTTGTAGGTCTCGATGTGATTGGCGATAAAGTCACTGAAATAAATGTTACTAGCCCAACTTGCATTCAAGAGATTGATAACGCTTATGGCACCAATATCAGTGCGAAACTAATGGATGCAATTGAAAAACGGATAACAAAAACACTGTAATATTGCAAATAGTTGCCATACTTACAATATGGCAACCGCAATAGATTGACCCAAATAGGGAGTATCACATGAGCAATGCCAAAATAACGACAAAAGATGATAACCCTGCAATTCAACGTTCAGAGAGTGAAATAAAGGTTAGTCATAAAACGGAAGTACTCAGTACACTAAAAAATCACTTTTTAATTGCAATGCCTTCGCTAACAGATCCCTACTTTAAACAGTCCGTTGTTTACGTTTGTGAACATGACGCCGGTGGTGCTATGGGTTTTATTATTAATTTCCCGGTTAAGCTAACACTACAAGAGTTATTAAATAACGTCGAAACTATTTCACATCAACCAGAGCCTCCCTTACTCGGCCCCGTTTTTTTAGGCGGCCCACTAGAGCTTGAGCGCGGTTTTGTCTTACATTCGCCTGCCGCTGATAATTCACAAAGTACGCAGCTCAATGAACAGCTGATGATGTCTAATTCTAACGCAGTCTTATCCTCACTGGGGACAGAAAATGCACCAGAGCAATATATAGTCACACTCGGTTATGCAAGCTGGGAAGCGGGACAATTAGAGCAAGAAATTAAAGATAATCACTGGCTGACCATAAAAAGTGAAAATGACATTATATTTAATACTCCCGTTGAAAAACGCTGGACAGAATCACTACACCGTTTAGGGATCAATCCGGATCAACTTTCAACCAGCACAGGACATGCTTAATACCTAACCTCAGTTCTGGATAATGGAAGCGAAATTAGATTAAATATCAAAAAGTTAAAAAACATATTATACAGTGCTGTTAGTTTTGCGTAGTTCAAGGCGAATCATCGCAGCAATAACTGGTTATTGC
>NZ_JAHNZV010000200.1 GCF_022267535.1 Psychromonas antarctica | reverse complement strand
GCTCAAATGCAGTAATAACGCTACTAAGTTGCTCTGGATTTGACATAATTAAGTCCTGATGGATGAGTTACCCGTATTAAATCAGAACAAAAAATGGAAGTTGAGCTACGCTGCCGTAAGCTCACAGCAAGAGAAAGACCGCCTTGAGATCTTCAAGAAAGATCTCGGGAGTTTTACGCGCTTCTATGAGTTTATGTCGCAGATAGTCGATTATGATGACAAAGAGCTGGAGAAACTAAGCCTGTATGCGCGTCACTTGCGCCCGCTACTGCGTGAAAAGGTGATCAGTGAAGATGATGTCGAATTAGAGAACGTGGTGATGAGTCACTATCGCTTGTCTAAAATCCGTCAGCAGGACATGAAGCTGAGCGAAAACAGCGGTGAATACAAGCTTGAGCCAAGCAATGATATCGGCAGCGCCAAAGCCAAAGACAAGAAAGAGGAGTTTCTGTCGCAGATTCTGGTGCGTTTGAACGAACTGTTTATTACCGATGAGCTTACGGACAAAGACCTGATCAACTACGCGCATACCGTCAGGGACAAGCTGAAAGAAAACATGGCGGTGATGACCCAGATAGCTAACAACACGCCGGAACAGGCGTTACTAGGCGACTTCCCGCAAGCGATAGACGACGCGGTGATGGACAGTAGCCAAGCGCAGCAAGAAATGATGATGCAGTATCTATCTAACCCAGATCTGGCGAAAGGCTTTGCACGGGTAGTGTTCGATCTGTTGCAGGTGCAAAGGTAACAAGAAGAAGTTTGGCTCCTAGTTTATTTTATCCAACAAGAAGATAAACGAGGACTAAAAACAGTGAGCATTTTTGCTACGCTGAATTTTGTCTGTTGTTATGGGCGTAATTTTACAGGAAGTATTGAAAATATGTCGAAGTTCGGGCGGAGTATAAGAATATTTTTAGCTGATGGCAGTCCAACAGGGCTTCGTCATGTAGAAATCGCAAATTGGTCTGGGCAAGCTATTGGATGTCCCCGTAGTCGATTTTCTGAATTGGGTAAATGGGAAGAATCGAAAAGACCAGGAGTATATTTTTTATTTGAAAATTCTGCAGGTGACAATAATGTTGCATATATTGGTGAATCAGAAGATGTTTTTAAACGCTTAGCAGATCATGATAGAAAGAAAGATTTTTGGAACGAAGTTATTGTATTTACAAGCAAAGATGAGAATTTGACTAAGGGGCACATTAAATATTTAGAAGCTCGGTTGGTCGAAATCAGTAAAAGTGCAGATAGATATCAATTAGAAAACAGTAATACTCCAACTAAATCAAGTTTACCTCGGGCTGACTTGGCTGCGATGGAAGAGTTTATCGATAATATTCGTATTGTGTTGGGTAGCTTGAGCCATCGAATCTTAGAGCCTATTTCTTCAATTATTTGCCAAACTGTTGCTGAGAATAAAGATGATTCTTTAGCTAATTATGATTTTAGTTTTAAAGTGAATAAAATCATTGCTAATGGCAGGGTTACAGATGATGGCTTTTTAATATTAAAAGGCTCGCAAATCGCACATAAGTCTTCATCAAGTATGCCGGGTAAAAGCTTAATAGCTAAAGATCAAATGATTAGCGGTGGTTTGCTAGAAGATAAAAGTAATCATTTTGTTTTAGTTAAAGATAAACTTATGAGTTCATCTTCTTATGCAGCTGCTTTGGTTGCGGGAAATAGTCGAAGTGGCCCCCAAAGTTGGAAAACAACAGATGGAGTATTCCTTAAGATAATCGAAGAAAGACTGCTAAGTAAAACGAGTTAGGTAATTTTTATTTATGCTGTTTATTTATTCCAATACCGTTTAACTGTTGCTATTGATAAGCCAGTTGCTTTAGCTGCTTTACTTTGGCTAATACCTGTTGCTTTAGCATCTTGAACTACCTTAATGGTTTTAATTGCGATAGGGCGACCTAATTTTTTACCTTCAGCTTTTGCGCGAGCAAGACCTTCATTCGTGCGTTCGATGATACGGTTACGTTCGAATTCAGCAAATGCTGAGAACATCTGAAGCATTAACTTACCTTCTGGACTTGATAGGTCTGCAACAGGCAAATCTAAGCAAATAATTTTTATTTCTTTAGCAGTAAGATTTTGAACTGTTTGTTGTACATTAATATTGTCACGGCCAAGACGGTCTAGCTTTAGCACAATCAAGGTATCGCCAGATTCAAGTTTGTTATCAACTAAATTTTTAAACTCGACACGTTTTTCTGTTGGAGTTGAGCCTGAACATGTTTCACTGATCACTCGTGGTGTTTCAATACTATATCCTGCATTTTTAATTGCCAGTATTTGGTTTTCAGTGGTTTGCTCTGTTGTCGAAACTCGGCAGTACGCAAAAGTTCTCATTTACTACATTCCAGTGGTTTTTATTTATTGTTGGTGTCAACAAACGTCATCATAAATAATTGTTGGTATCAAAAGTGCTATATACCGTTTTATGATACCTATTTGCTTGTTTGTAAATTGGTATCATTTAACGGATGTTTGTTGATGCTAGTGTTTTAATCTGTATTGATTCATAGATACTTTTGATAAGGCTATCAATAGAATTCACTGAAGGGACCACTCTTTCAATAGATTTACTGTGAGCTTACGGCTGCATAGTTTGACTTGGGCGGTTAGCCCAATTCAGTCTTTTTTGGAAAGCAAGTCAGCCGTTACTCACTATTTTCTAGATAATTCCATGGCAGGTAATTTTCTGGGTTGGCTT
>NZ_JAHNZV010000020.1 GCF_022267535.1 Psychromonas antarctica | reverse complement strand
AACAAATACTTATTAATTTACCTGTGGTTTTTTGATAACGAAAATCGGTTTGCTTTTAAGGTGATATATCCTCAAAAAGTCACCGCCAATAAAAAATAAATAAGCAAATTTAGAACCGTTTCTGTTGATTATCGTCATGTGAGAGGGCCTTGTTTTTAGATTTGTTTTAGATTCCCCCTTGCATTGATTTAGGGATAAGAAAACATCTTTTTTTATCCCTGCCGGAGGTTATTTAAAGTGGTAAAAACTAAAAATAGATATTTTTATTAATATATTTATTCTGAAAGTAAGCGTTACCTCTCTTAAATATCAGTAAGCTGGCGATTTAGCTTTACACTGATCACAATGATTTAACATTTTCAACAAACCTCGTTATTTTTCACTAAAGTATACAAACATATTATATTAATCACTCTCCGTGGAGGTTGTTATGAAAGTTACTGTTTTGGGTGCCGCTGGTGGAATTGGGCAAGCCCTCGCGTTATTGTTAAAACTTGATCTGCCTGAAAATTCATCGTTATCACTTTATGATATTGCTGCAGTGACCCCTGGAGTAGCGAAAGATTTAAGTCATATTCCTACCAGTGTCAAAGTGGAAGGTTATGCCGGAGACGATCCCTCACCTGCACTTGAAGGCGCTGATGTGGTGTTGATTTGTGCTGGTGTTGCACGTAAACCGGGCATGGACCGCTCCGATTTGTTTAATATTAATGCCAGTATTATCTTTAAATTAGTTGCTAAAGTGGCAGAAGTCGCGCCCGAAGCATGTATAGGTATTATAACTAATCCCGTTAATACGACCGTTGCTATCGCATCAGAAGTGCTTAAAAAAGCAGGTGTCTATAATAAAAACAAACTCTTTGGTATTACTACCTTAGACGTTATTCGTGCAGAGGATTTTGTCGCTGAGAAAACGGGGCTTCCTGCAGAGCATGTGCGTGTTAATGTTATTGGTGGCCATAGCGGCACGACTATTTTACCTGTCTTATCGCAGGTACAAGGTGTTCATTTTAGTGATCAAGAAGTGATTGAACTGACTGAGCGGATCCAAAATGCAGGTACCGAAGTTGTCGAAGCGAAAGCGGGTGGAGGTTCAGCAACACTTTCAATGGCGCGTGCGGCTTCTATTTTTGGCGTTAATCTTGTGCAAGCCTTGCTAGGTAAGCAAGGTATTATTCAAAATGCTTATGTTGATGGTGGTAATGCCTGCTCGCCATTTTTCACTCAGCCATTGCTACTGGGTAAAAATGGTATTGAACGCGTTCTCCCCTTTGGTGAGTTAAGCCCTTTTGAAGAGCAGAAAAAACAAGAGATGTTATCCGTGTTGCATGCAGATATTCAAAAAGGGATTGATTTTGTTCTAAATAAAGACGAATAATATATACTCATATCACATTAATATGCTTTATCCGGACTCCGCTCGGAGACAACAATAAGGCACTGCATAAAGGCCGATAAGATTAACTGTGTTAATCCTATCGGCCGCTGTAAACGCAAGCATTTAACACCTTGAATGGTAAATCCCGTATCGAATGTTATAACGCACTACTGGTTTTCGAAAGAGGTACAAGCCAAATTGCATTCTCCTGCATTGTTATGAAATCTCAATGGAGAACAACTATATTACATTTCGTGCCTAACATCTAAGTACAATATCACTTGCTGATTTTGTATCTTGAAGTAACATGGGGATCGACTAATTCACATTTTCCGAATCGGTTAAAGCCGTTTTTTTATACTTAGACTTTAACCGCTTGGAGCCAGTTATAAAGAGATTGAAAATGAATGTTTGTGATGTAATGACCATTCGTGTCGCAACTGTGGATATGGATGATAGATTGACCGTTGTAAAACAGATCCTTGATTGTGCGACCTTCCGCCATATCTTAGTGATTGAAGATGATCAATTACAAGGAGTTATCAGTGATCGTGATCTATTGCGTTGTTTGAGTCCTTTCTTAGGTACGGATGCCGAATCTGTTCGTGATAAAACAACCCTCAATAAACGCGCACATCAAATAATGACACGCTCACCTATTACTATTAATCCCGATTTATCTATCCATGCGGCATTAATCATAATGTTGGACAATAAAATAGGCTGTTTACCGGTATTAGAGAATGGGGTGGTGAAAGGCATCTTTACTTGGCATGATGGTGTGCGTGCTTTATTGGATTATTCTCTTCCGCTTAATAAGTAATAGTATTAAATGAAATAACAAATGCTTTTTTAGTGTTTTAATTCAGCTAAATTTTTCTTTATAGTACTCATTCTTCTAATTTATATTGAGCACTCAGATGGATTACCTACCTATTTTTGCCAAACTCGAAAGCCGACCATGTCTTGTTGTTGGTGGAGGTGATGTCGCCTTACGTAAAGTGCATTTATTACTTAAAGCCGGTATTGACGTGACTGTCTGTGCCCCCCAAGTTGATGCTCGTATTCTGGAAAAAGCACAGGCGAAGCAGCTAAAGGTCATTCAGCAATGTTTTTCTTCAGATTTGTTAATTGGCAAATGGTTAGTGATTGCAGCGACAAATCAGAAAATGATAAATCAGCAAGTCGCAACCGCTGCAAATAAATTGCAATTATTAGTCAATGTGGTCGATGCACCAGAGCTTTCTAGCTTTATCATGCCCTCTATTGTTGATCGTTCACCGATTATTGTTGCCATTTCAAGCAGTGGAAACGCGCCCGTATTAGCACGTTTAATCCGTGAGCGCTTAGAAACTTTATTGCCGATGCATTTAGGGCGTTTAGCCACTATCTCCGGTGAATTTCGACACCGTGTTAAAAAAGTCATTAAAAACGTCTCATTACGTCGCCGTTATTGGGAAAAACTCTTTGGAAATGGTCGACTAGCGAGCTTATTAGAAAAGGGCCAAACCGATAACGCTCTTAAATTGATGGAGGAAGATTTAACTTCTGATGTAGCTTATGGTGAAGTTGCCTTAGTCGGAGCCGGTCCTGGCGATCCTTCATTACTTACCTTAAAAGCATTGCAATTGATGCAACAAGCAGAGGTCGTTCTCTATGACAGATTGGTCTCGTCTGAGATTTTAGATTTAGTGCGCAGAGATGCTGATTTAATTTCTGTTGGTAAAAATGCCGGGAATCATGAGGTAGCACAATCCAGAACAAATGAGATGCTGGTGGAGTATGCGCGACAAGGTAAAAAAGTCGTTCGCCTAAAAGGTGGCGATTCATTTATTTTTGGTCGTGGTGGCGAAGAACTTGAGCAGCTTGTCGAGGCCGGTATTGCTTTTCAAGTTGTGCCAGGAATAACGGCTGCTTCGGGGTGTAGTGCGTACGCTGGCATTCCGCTTACTCATCGAGATTTTTCACAGTCGGTCACTTTTGTCACTGGACATAGAAAACCCGATGGTGACGCGCTTAATTGGCAAGCTCTCTCAATTAGTAATCAAACGCTGGTTATTTATATGGGCATATTAGAGGCTGAAGAGATACAAATGCAGTTGCTCCATTTTGGTCGTGCCAAAGACACCCCTGTTGCATTGATCAGTAACGGGACCCGGCCCGATCAGCATGTGCTACTCGGCAAACTTTCTGAATTAGTACAACTTGCTGGCGGCGTGCAAGGGCCAACGTTGATTATTATTGGTGAGGTGGTCAGTTTGGCGAATAAACTAACATGGTTTAATCCTGAAACTCATCAAAAGCTGTCCCGAGATCCCTTCTTGGTAAACCTCAATTAGAATTGGTTATCACCTGTTATGTAACGTCAACGTAAAATACGTATAAGCGAATTACGATTGCCAGAGAGCAAATTTAAGTTGGTCGTGAATAATGCCATTTTCTAAAAATAGAAATAGGATATATAAGATGAAAGCATTATTAATTATTGCCCATGGCAGTCGCCGGAAACAGTCAAATGAGGAAGTGGTTGCGATAGCTGAGCGATTAAAACAGCACTGTTCTGAACAATATAAAATTATTCATGCAGGTTTTTTAGAGCTGGCAGACACACTGATACCCGAGGGGATAAAAAAATGTGTCGATGATGGTGCAACGTCAATTATCGTATTACCTTATTTTCTTAATTCTGGTCGTCATGTTATTGAAGATATCCCTCAAATTGTTAATGAAACTAAGCCGTATTACCCTGATATTGAAATTAAAATAGCAGCACACCTCGGTGCTTCAACATTAATAATGGATCTATTGGTTAGCTCTGCTAACGCCATCAAATAATCAGGCAAATGATATAGCATTGCTGTTAGCTCGTAGAAAGTGAAAGCTTTCTTCCCATCGATTCCTGTGCTTTATCTGGACGATATTAATCAGTACGGATGTTAACTATCTATTGACGAATGGATTGCCATAGCTGATCACTCGGTTGCCTTGAATCACGCAAAACTATCAATATTGTATGAGGTTGTTTTCTCACCTTATGATCCTAAAGATAACTTCGCTTTCACTCTCCCCCGTTGAGGTTATCATCTAAAGGTCGCTATGGAAATCTGTATCCAGGCTCCAATAATGATGGCCGCCAGCACTGTTAGTGGCACCACTAATTGTCTGTTGATTGACATATATCCCATTGATTAACTATGATAAATCATCTCTTTCCCTGATATTTTTTGCCTATACTCCCGAATCAATATTCTTTATACTCATTGCATAATCGAATATCAAAGGATGATACATATTATGGCTGCATCTCCACTTGTTTTCAGCACCACGACCCCTGTACGCACCCCGATTAATATGCAAAGTGAAAGTCTATCCGAAGATCTCAAGCAAGCTAAATTATCTCTGCCATTAACGGGTAAGTCCTTTGATTTGTTATTATCACAACAACTATTGCCCGATTCTCTTAATTGGAAATACGGTTATGGGAATCTAGATCGTGATGCAATTCCTGAAACTTTTCAGCCTATCTTAAAGCGAGTCGTTAATCTTGACGATGATCATGCCGTGATGGAAGATATTATAAAATTTACCGACAAACGAGGTCTTAAACTTCAGTGTGCTGAACTATATTGTTTTGATAATACGCTTGGATTGCTCAGAATAGATTTTGCTTTATCCTCTGATACTCTTGATTCGACCGCTTTACAACGATTGGATCTTTCAACGATAGATCAGGCTTTTTCGGTTATTGCGGAAAGCATCTATCAGCATGTTATTTATCCCAATTTTTTAGATGCTTTGCATCCAATATCAAGTGATTTGTTAGGAAGTGCTGGGCGTGTTCAGTGCAAAGATCCTATCTACAGCGATTTAGATTTTAAACTCCGATATAATCCGGAGCACTTGCTTTGGACTGGAAGGTGCCTGCAGGTATGCAGTTCCTCTCTCTCTGAAAATGCTAAAAACCAATTTATGACATGGGCAAATTGTGCAGAAAAAGTTTTTTTTAATACCGGGGCGTTTCAGATGTTTATTGGTTCTGGTAACTACTTGGTATTTTCAGATAATATCGATACCGTAGCCAAAGATGTATTCCGAGCAACGGCTATTGCCCAAATATATTCAGCTTTCATGACCATTTATGGTGGCGTTTTTAAAAGTACCCTAAGGGATCTACTTAAACTCGAACAGAAAAAAGGATTTAAAGCGAGGATGACCGATTCCTTGCTGACACAAACGGCTAGGCGATTAGAATTGCTTAATTTTCTTAAACTGGATTTCGCCGAAGCGACTCGCAGTATTCAGGGAAATAGAAAAGAATTAGTCGATAATTTTATTGCCAGCTGGCAAATAAACGAATTGGAAAAAACAACTTGCGAACGTGCTAACTTTATTCGCTCCCGTTTAGAACGGATTACTGAAGAGCGTAAAATATCTCAAAATAGAACCATTGAGATGATTTTAGTGTCCATTGGTGGGGTAGCGGTAATAGATTTTGCATTAAACATGAGCGGCAATGCTGCTAAACTGAAGAACGATAATATTTTAGGCTTAGTTGATCTGTTTCGATGGTTAAGCCCTGATGTTAGTCTTTGGTCTGCTTGTGCCTTAGTTGTTATGGCGACCGTCTATGTTTACCATGGTAAAAAGTGAGCAAACATTAATAGGATAATCACATGACTCGTATAACTTTTATAGCCTACCTAGCCTGTACTGATAATACTTATGTTCAAGTAGCCGATCTTTTTGGTAATGCACTATCAAAACACTTTGGCGGTGCGACGGTCTCAAAACAAAGAGGTTACTGGGCTGATGATGGGCAGGAATATCGCGAATTATATGCAGGTGATGTGAATATTGAAACAGTAGCAGCCATCCACCTTCAGGTATTAGCTGAATATGAAGAACGAGCGATCACTTTACTGCGTGAAACGGCTAAGATAGTGGTGAGAGAATTAAGCTTAACTGCTAAACATTTACATATTGAATGTCACCATAGTGAAGCTATGCATACGGATATATCAATAACAGCATAATTAAGGCATTACTTTATTAATGCGCCTAAGAGATAATGCGTGAACTAATATTACTCAATAGTAAACTTTTAAAACCGTAGTAAATCTTTTGGGAAGGACGGAAGGCTGACTGTTATGCCATTCCGACCTGATACCTACCGTTTTATGCTGTCCACTTTGTAAATTACAAAATGCTCGATAAGAATTTCTTTAATCTTGGATGAGACGGGTTTTTAAAAAATTTATCCGGTACATCATCAACAAGAAGTTGACCATCTTCCATAAATAAAACTCTGTCGGCCACCTCATTTGCAAAGCCCATTTCATGGGTTACCACCACCATGGTCATCCCCTCTTCAGCGAGTGATTTCATTACTTCTAGCACTTCTCCAACCATTTCAGGATCTAGTGCAGATGTTGGTTCATCAAATAACATCAAGTCTGGTTTCATGGCTAAAGCTCTTGCTATCGCGACTCTTTGTTGCTGACCTCCTGATAATTGACTTGGAAAGACATTTATTTTCTCGCCTAAGCCCACTCGAGTAAGTAATTTGATCGCCTCTTCTTCAACCTGTGCTTTGCTTAATTTAAGCACTTTTAAAGGGGCAAGCATGACATTCTTCTTAACAGATAAATGTGGGAAAAGATTAAAAGACTGAAATACCATGCCTACATTTTCACGTAGTGTATTAATATTTGTTGAAGGGTCATACATCTTAATACCATCGATAATGACTTCTCCCTCGGTAACGGTTTCTAACTGATTTAGGGTGCGTAAAAATGTAGATTTACCTGAGCCTGATGGCCCAATAATAACCACAACCTCTCCACGTTTTACCGTAACAGAAACTTTTTTAAGCGCATGGCAGTTGTTTGCGTATATTTTATCTACACTGTTGGCGATCACCATCTCTTCGCCTTTATAATCTGCTCTAGTCACTGTTTGATAACCTCTTCTCTATGCGCTGAATAGCAAAAGATAATGTTGATGTAAGTACAAGATAAAGCGCTGCTACCGTAAACCACACTTCAAATGTCGCGAAGCTGCCGGCAACGACTTCTCGTCCAGCTTTGGTCAAGTCTGTGATTGAAATAACAGACACCAGCGATGAATCTTTGATTAAGTTAATTAGCTGTCCTGCCATTGGCGGTAAGGTACGTTTAAATGCCTGAGGTAGAATGACGTAAGTCATCGCGGTTGGATAATTCATTCCCAACGAGCGAGCAGCTTCCATTTGACCGGGTGGTATCGACTGAATGCCTGAACGAATTATCTCTGCAATATAAGCGCCGGTGAAAACGGATAAAGCAGTAATACCCGCAGTGAACCTATCTAAATCAAAAATAGTTCCTAAGAAGAAATAGACAATAAATATTTGCACCAGCAGTGGTGTACCACGAATAATCTCTATATATAAAAAAGAGAAATTGCGACTAAGAGGATTTTGAGAAATACGCATTAGCGCAGCGATTAAGCCTATAATAATGGCAAAAAACAGGGATATGACAGATAGTTTAATGGTCATCAATAGACCTTCTAGCAGTACCCCCATGCTCTTCTGGTTGACGCTGGATATTTTATCACCTGCAAAAATAAAAGCGCCATCACTGACAAACAGATGATCTGCTTTTTTGATAAGTAAAGCAGGATCGCCGTTGTCGAAATCGACAGTAATTGTGCCGTTTTCATTAATAGTGACTTGGCCATCATTTTCAGCGAAGGTTTCAGCGGGCGACGAATCTATTATATAAGGGAGAATACGATTCCATTGCCACGTATAATCAATCTTTTGTGATGCCGAATAAACTGCAAATCCAATGATGATTAATGTTAATACAAACAGTGCCTGCCAGACCACATTGTGTTTTTTATTTTGCATTTTAATACCAAGGTAAGGATGCAAGTATCTAGGTGCAAAAAGCATCTAATACTAATTAGCAGAATTAATGGGGCTATTTTATATTTAGACGTGCAGTTCTTACTGCGTTGTAGTTTAAGCTCAGTTAGAACTGCACGTCTCAAAATAGATCTCAATATTAAGCTGGATGGTATGACTAATTGACTTAGTTAATTTGTTTCAACCAATCGTCACTTTTGAACCATTTGTCATAGATTCGATCGTAAGTGCCATCACCTTTAATTTGACGAAGAAAGTTATTTAAGAAGTTAATCATATCCGCATCGCCTTGTTTTACAGCCCAACCAAGCGGTTCATAAGTGAAAGGTTCAAGAATAGAATCAACTTTATCGCTATTTTGAGCTGTATAGATAGATACAAATGGCATGTCGTAAATCATGGCATCTGCTTTACCATTTATCACTTCCATAGCGGCATCTGTTTCGGTTTCAAATGCGTTATATTTAGCTTTGCTGAGCATTCTTTTTACAACAACCTCACCTGTTGTACCTAGTTTACTTGTCACCGTATATTCAGGTGCATTTAGATCTTTATAACTGCTGATTTTCCCTCTTAACTTAGGATTCAAGATGATGGATTGGCCTACTACAATATAGGGGTCTGCAAAATTGACTTTCATATTACGCTGAGCATTGATCGTCATTCCAGCCATAATTAGGTCACATTTACCTGTTATAAGGGCGGGGATAATACCATCCCATGCTGTGTTTACAGGTACATACTTAACACCCATTTGCCTTGCCATTTCTTTACCTAAGTCGATATCAAAACCAACGTAGTTATTGTTCTTAGATTTCATTTCAAAGGGCATGTATCCCGCGTCAAAGCATGCTCGTAGTTCCCCTGACTCTGCGATACGGTCTAATCCTGCACCTGCATTAGCGCTTACTGAGCTGAGCGTCATTGCACCTAAAACGAGCATCTTGCATATTTTATTCTTCATTACGTTTATCCCTTATCATATCGATCAAAAAGTCCATAGTAGCTATTTATTCACTAAATAACAGAATTTTCGCATAAAAAATCACTTTAATAGAATAAAACTTCGCTTGTGCTTGTGTAAAGATTAAGTTGTAAATATCTTTTTACGTACATGTTAGTTAATAAAGCAAAATACATGCCTTATTTAATATTAGGGAGATCTCCGGTTATGTCCTAAATAGTTTCTGTAGGAGGGGGCTTTATGATTCGTCTCCTATTGATTGGTAATGCTCGATGCCAATATTTTCCAAATTATGGAACAGCGAAACTTTTTTGTTGCTTAATTAGCAGAATGTTTCGTTTAGATGATTTACTTTCCTCGCTTTTTTGCTTAGGTTAATTAACATAGCCAAAGCAGAAGGGGGCGCTGCTATTATTTTATTCTTCGCTTTTATTAATGCTTGCTGTATATTAGTAAAGTCTAATAAATAAAAATTGAATTTTAAGAGGTAAGAAATGTCATCATTTAAAACCAGTTGTCCGTCGTGCTCCGCCATGAATCGCGTTCCTCAAGATAAAGTTACAGATTCTGCAACATGCGGAAAATGTAAAGCTTCTCTTTTTGATGGAGCCCCAATTGAAGGAACTGATAATAACCTTGATCCTATTTTGTTCAGTGATAAGCCTGTTGTTATTGACTTCTGGGCTCCGTGGTGTAAGCCATGTGTCGGTTTTGCACCAGTATTCAAAGAAGTTGCCAAACAAAGAAAAGGGACGGTTCGATTTGTTAAGATAGATACTGAAGCGAATCAATCCCTTGCTGGTGAGTATCAAATACGCAGTATTCCGACGATAATGGTGTTTAAGAACGGTCAGAGAGTCGATATGCTAAGTGGGGCGCTTTCAAAAACTCAATTTAATGGTTGGTTGGATAAGGCATTAAATAAGTAAGTTAAAATAAGACTGTGCTATCTCGGGTAACTGGGCATATGCAGGTCTGGATTAGAATGGGGATAGATACAATTATTCGACCCTTTCTAAAAACCACGATCGAAAGTCTGATAGTTGGCTTTCGTTGTTTTGCTCACTGGCAATCAAACTATCTAAATGCGCATTTATCTCTTTTTTATTGTATCCAGAATTGTTTAGTTTTTCCGCTAATTGCTCAAATGGGCGAGGGGCAAGGCTGTCTGTATAAATTTTTGCTGCGGTAATATGGCCTTTTAATACGTTTAGGCATACCTCAACACTGCCCCAAATAAAGCGCTCATCCATTGAATGAGTAAATGGTGGTGTATTTCCATAGTTCCATTCCCAACTACTGTATAGCTTAAATGTGTATTCTAAACCGGGCAGATCCGATACTGTATCTGGTGAGACAAACTCGATATCAGCATTCTCATTATAGTAGTCGAGATAAGCCCCGATCAGTGCATCACAAACCATGTCGTGATCAATATCCTGTTTAATAACGTTGAGGTTGGTGACTCGAGATTTTACCGAAGTAATACCCTTGGCTGCTAGCTTCTTGGGATTGGGGGTTAGATAGTTGGCGAGGCGGGTTAAGTCGGCATTGAGTAGCAGTGTTCCGTGATGAAACCCTCTATCCTTAGCTTCTCGATACGCAGAACCTGAAAACTTCCTTAGCGTCTCTCCATCTTCTACCACTAAGTCATTTCTGCCATTGGTAAGCGCTTGAATCCCTAGTGAATTTAGCGCATTGATGACAATCTGGGTTGACACCGTTTTATCGTATTCTGGCTTTCCGGCCATAAAGGTAAAATTGCTGTTTCCTATATCATGAAATACAGCTCCTCCACCTGTTTGCCTTCTTGCTAGTTTTATTTGGTCTTTCTCCATTTTAGCTGTATTGCACTCTCGCCATGGATTTTGTGCTCGCCCGATAACAACAGTCTCAGAATTACGCCACACAAAGAGGACCCGGTGTTTGGGATCCATGTTGCGAAAAATAACTTCCTCTACAGCTAAATTAAACCAAGGGTTGGTTGATTTAGAAACCAATATTCTTATTTTGCTCATAAACCGCTCTTTTTATAATTTGGGCAAGATTATACTGTGCTAATTTTCATAATATATCCATTAGTTACTCATCGCGTTCATCACAATAAGCAATCCGTTGAGCATGAAAGTAGTGATTTATAAGCTCAATAAGCGAGTCAATGGCTTATCACACATGAGTAATTTTTATTGTAGATATAAAAAAAGGTTAGTAAGCACTACGCTTACTAACCTTTCTGTGTAGAAATCTACTGCTACGGAAACCTAAAAATTATGGGTAATAAGAAGTTGCGATTTAATATTCAGAAAAAATAGCAATAAGCTTTTTATTATAATTTTTTTAGCAAGCCAGTGCTTGTGGTTCTTCTGCTATTGTGACTGTTTCTGCATGATTTTCTTTGATATCTTCATAAAACTTAGCAAAACTCATGCCTATATAAGGCGCTAGCCATAAAAGAGCAATGCCTAAGGTTAAAATGGCGAGTAGTGCCCAGCCGATAAAACGACAGCTTAAGAAGAAAGCTTTCCACTTATAACCTTTCATCATTTCTTTACTTTTATTGATCGCTTCCGATGCTGTCAGTGACGGTTCATCGGAGAGAATAAAGAAAGTCAGCATATATGAATAAGCGGCTATAATACCTGGGATAATTAATAATAATGCCCAAAGTAATATAAACAAAGTCATTAATAAATTAGCAACTAAAGCGGTGGTGAAGTTATTAAAACCGCTGAATATTTGTGAGAATTCTGCTTTTTCGCCGCGGCAAAGATTGAGATATAAAGAAGCAAAACCTAATGAAAATGCACCAGAAACAATTAACCACACAATAGGTCCTACAATAGGAACTATTTGTGAAAGGATATTCAGTAATATTACGATAAGCATTGCGCCGACAACAAGTCCCCATTTACCATTGAGTGCCTGCCTTGCTTGTGCGGTTATTTCTTGATTTAGTGTTGTAGATAATATGGTCATAACATTCCCTGTTTTTTGGTTTACATAAAATATGTTGTGTTTTGTGTGACGTTAATTTGACGCATGATGTTAGCACTTAGTCAGTATAAGTGCGAAGTATTTTAGAGGAAAAATGCTATGTTAGACGTTCTAAATCATATAGTTGTTAACTCAACGGTGAATACTTTTATGATATAATCATGATGGCAAATGGAAGTGCCCAGTAGTTTGAAATAGGTAACATGAAGATATAAAAATTGAAAGAGACTAATCGTTAGCTATTATATTGCTATTTGAAAAATATCCATAAAGATTATGACGGTAAGTCTCTTCCTAGAAGCCGCTATTTCCCCAATGGCCGAAATTTAGTTGATATCCTGACGAGAAATCACCTAAGCTGTCATTATTTGAGTATTGTAAGTAACTATGATTCTCTGCATTTATCGACTTCCTCAATACTTTCTGTTGCAGTATATTTTATATAGACAGCTAAACAGTAGAGGTGAATTTTGCTATTCGAAAAATATAAAAAAATCGTCGTATTAACCGGAGCGGGTATCTCCGCAGAATCAGGCATCAAAACATTTCGCAGTGCGGATGGTTTATGGGAAAATCATGCAGTAGAAGACGTGGCAACACCAGAAGGTTATCATCGTAACCCTGAACTGGTTTTAGATTTTTATAATCAGCGTAGACGAGATTTATCGCAGCCACAGATAAAACCCAATGCAGCACATTATGCGTTAGCTGCGCTAGAGGAAAACTTCAACGGTGAGTTTCTTTTAGTGACCCAAAATATAGATAATCTACATGAAAGAGCGGGCTCTAAAAATGTCATTCATATGCATGGTGAGTTATTAAAAGTACACTGCCCAAAGTCAAATAAAGTCTTTCCATGGCTTAATGACCTCAACCGCCCTGATCTTTGCAAATGCTGTCAGCCTGCTGCTCCGCTGCGGCCTCATATTGTTTGGTTTGGTGAAATGCCGCTACAGATGGATGTTATTTATCATCACCTGCTCAGTGCGGATCTCTTTATTGCGATAGGTACTTCCGGTAAAGTTTATCCTGCAGCTGGTTTTGTACAAGAAGCAACTAGAGCAGGTGCAGACTCAATTGAAATTAACCTTGATGACAGTGACATTGAGAGTCATTTTACTCAAGTGCAACGTGGTAAGGCGACTGAGTTAGTGCCTCAATTAGTTAAATCATTACTTGGCTAGCGATCGCTTATTTAGCAAGAAGTCAGTGCACACAACTTATCGAATCTTTGCAGGAATATTCAATTCAAATGGATACTTCTTACTCTATTCGCTAATACCTTACATTAACCGCTCCTCTTTTCTCCTATCTCAAGCCTTGTTAGTGCCAATGTTTCCTGCGCAGATTTGAGCGTTTAATTAATTCTTTTGGTATCACCTTTGTCTATGTGTATAAAACGCCCTATTTATGTTGTCGCTGTAAACTTCTAAGCAGCAAAAAAAAAATGGTGAACTCAACAGCGATTATAAATTCAATTTAAGGCAAACTTTGCTGTTAGGTTGGGCAATAAACTCACTCTAAAAAAGATCAGAAACCATTCTTTATGAAAGGGTTTATGTGGTGCTTTGGGGGGGGGCTCTTATTTCTTATCTAGTGAGTGCACCGGTTTTTATTAACACATTTAAATCAATGTATTGTGGTGTTTTTTTTGTAATAATTTAAAAAAATACAATTTGTGCATACAAGAGTTTTTTGATTTTAAATGCAATTTTTTTATGTGTTCCGTGTTGCATTCTGTGGTATTTTCGCTGCCTTTATCAATAAATTATATGCGCAGTTTGTCTTGCAGTGTACCTGCTATAGATGGTGCTGATGGATAAGTAATAAAAGTTCGCCTAAAAGGTCACCAAATATGAACAAATTTAAGCTTCAAATAGTAGGAACACTGAGTCTCATTATTATTGCAATTATTGCAATTTTGGTCTCGTTAAGTTACAGCGCTTTCAAGGGGGAGAGTGTTGATCTAAACAAAGCCTTATTGCGTGAGAAAAATGCAACGGTCGAAGCCGGATTAGTAGAAAAATTTAATAGTTACAGACAGATGCTGTCATCTATTGATGTTTCTGCTGCTGAAATTAGCAGCGACGGCTTATCCCCTACTGCGATAGCGCAATTAAAAGCGCTATCTAGAGCGCAAAGAGGCATGAGTGATGGCATCTATCTTTTTACAAGGGAGGGTGACATTTATAATGTGCAGGGTAAAAAGCTGGGCTTTAATGTGAAAGCGTTAAATCGCGCCTATTATAATGCTGTCTTTAATAAGGGGAGTGCATTTTTTGTATCGCCACCTTTTAACTCTGCTGTAACGGGGAAAAAAGTATTAGGCATGGCTTTTAAGGTTGATGATTCTGTTGCGGTGCTTTCTAATATCTATTTAGAAAGTGTGCTTGAAGCAAGCGTTAATCGAAAGGATATGTTCATGTACACTTCTGATGGTACCCTATTAATTGCTCCCTATTCTGAACTTATCGATAAAAATATTTTTACTGAGCGCCCTCTGTTTAAACAATTTACCGCTGCTAACCCGGAATTATCATATAGCGCCAATATTAATGGTGAAAAGACTGCTTTTACAGCATTTTGGGGCGTGTTAGATATTACTGGATGGGGTTATGTCACATTTATTCACGATAGTGTCATCGAGAAAGGGGCTGATAGCCAACTGCTTTCAGATATTATAATCAGTGTGATCAGTTTGATTATTGCGGTGCTTGTCTTGCTTGTTGTTGTGGATAAATTAGTGCTGAAACCCGTAGGTGGCACACCGGGCGATATAGCCGCTTTAATGGAAAAAATGGCAAGTGGGGATTTAACGCAAAACTTAAAACAAACAGGTAAGGAAACAGGCATTTATCTTTCTTTGCTTAACCTGTCGAATCAGCTAACAGGACTTATCAAAAACTCTCATAGCATCTCGGAAAACGTTTCTTCTGCTTCACAGGAATTAAATGCAGTGATGAATGATACTCAAAGCAATGCTCAGAATGAGCTCGCTCAAGTGGAACAAATTTCTACTGCCATTAATGAGCTATCTTCTACGTCTCAAGAGGTCAGTAATAAAGCACTACAGGCTGAAGAGGAAACCAGAAAAGCACAGGAAAGCGTAATAAACGGTAAACTAACTTTAGAAAAGAACATTGCCTTAACAAATGATATTAACGCTTCGGTTACTGAGACTGCAAAAATTGTTGAGGAACTAAAACAGTTTGCATTTGAAATTGGTAGCGTAACGGAGGTGATTAATAATATCTCCGACCAAACAAACTTATTGGCACTGAACGCCGCCATTGAGGCTGCCCGTGCCGGTGAGCAGGGGCGCGGTTTCGCGGTTGTTGCCGATGAAGTTCGCAATTTGGCGTCGAAAACTCAAGTGTCAACCGTCAGCATTCAAGAAATTATAGAGAAATTACAATCTCAATCTGAGAAAGCCAATCAGAATATGAGTGACAATGTTAAATTGATTCAAGAATCTGTTTTACTTGCTGACCATGTTAAAGCTTCGTTTGAGGATGTTTCATCAGCAGTACAATCTATTTCTGACATTAATACGCTAGTGGCAACCGCTTCAGAACAACAGTATTGTGTGACTGAAGATATATCCAAAAATACTACTCAGACTTTTGATTTGGTGCATCAAAACGTTTCCGCTATTGAGCAGACATTGCAGGCATCATTGGAGTTATCGCAGTTGGCTGAATCTCAAAAGAGTGAACTTTCTTTCTTTAAAGTGTGATAACTCAATTTGCTAGTCGCTTATCGTGCTTTTGACGATAACAGTTTGACTGAACTGAAGTAGATACCAGAAAGTTTGCCTAGTGGGCTCGGTGAAGGATTTTATTTTTTGTCTAAATTAATCTTTACAGCAAAACATCAAACCCGGCAATAATGCCCAGTTTGATGTTTTTCAGCCCATATTACGCACCGGCCTATCCGCTATTTTTATATAAAACGCTAGTTTAGAACAGCCAAAAATTTAGGCGCCATCACGTTCGTCATTCATTCTGCTTGTTGCTACACTTTCTTCTCTGTGGGTTTCGCATTCGCTTCGCCGTGTACATGTTGATTTTATGCCGTTAAATACTGATTCCAAGCTTGCTGGTAAAGTTGTCGTGACTCTTTTCTAAGTTTGCTAATAGCCGCTAGCTCTATTTCGCTTAACGCGCGATTATCAGTAAGTTGTAAACGTTCTATCTGTTGAATTTGCTCATAATTTTCATGCTCTTTACCATTTTTTATTGCTGAAAAGGCTTCTAAATGCAGCTGAACTTCTGCAACAATCTGACTTTTAGGTAACCGTATTAAGAGGCTTAAATCTCGGTAACCGGATGCGACGGGTGCTAAAAAACGATTTTTAATGCGCAGCAGTTCTGTTTGCTGGTCAAATAATGTAAAAGCGTCCATCAGAGTTGGCACATCTTTGGCCACAATAGAAGTGCGGGCTAAATCAGTGATCTTCTCACTAGCCCCTGCAAGATCACTATTAATTTTGTCGATCGCGCGTAATTTAGATTTAACGCCAGATGAAAAAAGGGTGCTATTGCTTTGTAAGGCAATCTGTTCACTAAGCGTTTCTAATTCAGCTTGCCCAGTGATTGCTTTTTGGTATAGCTGTTCAAACTCACTATAGGGTTGTCTAATCTGCGCTGATTGAAATGCTTTAATATTATATAATTTAGCCAGATACTTAGCGCTGGAATCATTCCGCGTTGGCTGGGTGAAAGATAAAAATTTACCGGAATCGATATCTTGATCTAGTTGAATCGGACTAGCATCTGTCTGCGATGAGATAGCCAATAAAACGCAAAGGGTCTGGAATAACTTCTTCATTAAAACTCCCTATCTGAATGCACTGCTAGAGAATACTAGCTATATGGTTGCTTAATAACCATGGAGACTTAATATGTCTATTTCAAGGGCGAATGGAATAAACAGGTGAATATCAGCTTGAAAGTTCGATGCACTTCAAAGAAGACAGTGCGCTTTTGATGGAAGAAATTGAAGCGGCTCATTTGTATAATCAATGAGTTGATGCTTGTAAAGGCTAAAAATCGCAAGTAATTCTTGTTCATCATAGAGATGAAGAAAAAGAGCTGAAAGATTATTTGTTTACTGATAAACCGATTGTTCAAAATAAAATGCGTTAGCCATCAGATTCGAGGAATCCTCTCTACGTTTTCGCTGTTTAGCGGAATATTTGCAGCGTTTGAATTCATATCCAACAATTCTAGCTGTTTGTGAGATTGAGAATATAAATATCGAAGCATTTGCATCATACTCATCACCACGTTGTTGCATTCGGGCTTGATACTGTTGCTCAACTTGTATTGCATGAGATTATTCATGTAATTGATGCGGAATTAAGCGAGGCGCAAATAAAATTTACGTTTTTTTAACTAATACAATTAGTTACTGCAATCAAAGCCTTGCTTCTAAATATTTTTCTTAGGCTTAAATAGAACATTTAATTAATGAATTGATATAAGCAGGTGATTTCTAAATGGACAGCTCATCTATAATGGTTTGGAGTGTTTTTTTTGCGGCTATTGGTAGCGGTTATTTTATGTATGGAAGAAAGCAAAGAGCTATTGTTCCATTGTGTATCGGTATATCACTTTTTATATTTCCATATTTTATGTCTAGTGTCACTATGTTGCTTATCGTTGGTATTATTTTAATGGCGATACCGTACTTTATTAAAATTTAAACGTGCAATTTGTTCACAAGCACACATAAGATTAATCGCCTGATTATTGTTAAGTTAATTGAGTTGTCACTCAAAAATAAAACTGTCTATAAATGAGCTTTCTCTTGCTCACTCCACTTTCATCGGTTTCAGCTGTTACTAGTAGTGCGAGCATGAAATAGGGTTTATCAAGTGCCTTTCATTACCCGATCAGTGCTACTTGATCGGGTTTTATTTTTTCTTATTTAATGGTTAATAACCTGAGCCGCTACTCCGAGCAACTGGCTCAAAGGATTAACTAACGTAGCTCATCAACAACCGCTAACATTGCCACTAACGATGCTTCACCTAATTTAACAGAGCGCTCTGGTGACCAACCCATAATCGAGTCGGGTACATTATTGTTATCTTTGAAAGGCATTTCTAAGGTATTAGCAAGACAGTCAAAACGTTCCGCAACCCAGTTCGTTGCAACTGTCATGTTTGCTTCTCCTGGCGCATCAATGTCATACCCCAATTCAGTCTGAAAATCGGCACTGGCTAATTTAAATACGTCTGAAAAGCGATCACGCAGACGAGCAAGGCGATTGTTATAACTTGGCGTGCCTTGAGATCCAGCAAGGAACACAAAAGGTAATGCTTCATCGCCGTGAACATCATAAAACAGGTCCACCCCTGTCTCTTCCATTTTATTGATTACATGAAATACTTCAGGGCTTTTTGCTAAACTTGGACTTAACCATTCACGGTTTAAGTTAATACCTAATGCGTTTGTGCGTAGATGTCCGCGCACACTGCCATCAGGGTTCATATTAGGCACAATATAGAAGTTAGCTTTATCTAATAACAATTTGCCAGTGGCGTTATCACTATCTAACAAGCAATGTATTAACCCATCTACCAACCATTCCGCCATGGTTTCACCGGGGTGCTGGCGCGCAGTGATCCAAATGTTGCGCTTGTTCGTATCACCATTACCAATTTTAACTAAGGTTAAATCACGTTTATCAATGGTTTCACCTAAATGTTCTAAACTCACTAAGGGGTGCATTTGTACTGCCGCTAATAGATCTTGATGGCGCTCGTAACTGTAGGGGGCAAAATAAGCTATTTGAATTGTTTCACATTCCATATTTGCCACTATGGTTAATTTTCCTGCTTTGTAAAATGTTGGTAGACGGAACCAATGTTGGCGATCATAAGAAGCCACCGCTTGATAATTCTCCCATCCTTCAATATATGATGATTCACCCGCATTAATAATATTCAGAATATATTGTTCCCCCACTTCACCGTCGATTCGGAAGTTAAACCATTGCAAAAACTCTCCTCCAAAGTCAGGGCGAATAGCTAATTGAATATCTTTTTTATTATCCAAACTTATAACTTCAATATTACCAGCATCGAAATTAGCGGTGATACGCATAGCCTTTCCTTAATTTATTTTTATAAAGTAACCTGAGCATAAACTATCATAAATAAACAGGATAGAGGCTTTAGAAATTTAGGCTTACTTTAGCCATCAATGGAATGGATAGCGGTAAGTTATTTAATGCCACGTTATTGTTTTAAGTTGAACGCTCTGTTCATTTTATAGAAAGGTTCTGGTTTTAGATGAATAAATTATAAATAAATTATCCAATACACTTTTTGTTGATGAAATAATGCTTAGTTGCTAGTATTCGCACTAATTAAAAAATAAGTAAGGGTAATCACTGTGCATCTTTCAATAGATCGTTCTGTTGGTAATAAGGGATTGAATCAATATGCTGATGTTAAATTAATTCAGACATTGTTGAACTGTTACTATTCAAAATTTTCACCTATAAAGCCTTTACAGCTTGATGGTCGTTGTGGCGTTGTCACAATAAATGCAATTCTTAGTTTTCAGCGTGATGTCATTAAACTTATGAATCCAGATGGCCGAGTGGACCCTAATGGAGCAACTTTCCGAGCGTTGACAAAAAATTACAAGGTGATTGATCAAGAAAAAATTGCAGCTCATCAAAAAAATTATATGACTTGGGATAAACTAATTCACTCGATCTTTCCTATAGTAAATTCCCCTTTAATTTATCGCATTGATAATTTAAGTGATTATCAAGTTACATATAAATCTAATATTAAGGCATCTGCAAAAATCGTATCTGAATACAGTAAGAAAGTGATTAAAATGGCCCTAAAAGATTCGGGTATGCCACATGCCGTAATAACGAGTACGATTCGAACACCAAAGGAACAAGCAAGCATTATGTATCGAAATGCAAAAATCAATTATCAAAAGCAGTTTGATTTATATGGTTTCGTTGGTGAGGAGGTATTAAAGGTTTATAAAAAGAACTCAACGTCAGAAAAGAGTACAGTAATTGATTTAATGACAGCAAAAATTGAAGAATATTTAAAGAATAATAAACGTACTTCAAAGCATTGTGTGACACCTGAAGTGTATAAAACCTTAAATATAATAGACATAGGTTTAAATTCAACACGAACAGCATCAGGTAAAGAGTTTAACCAGGATAAATTTACTAAGGCGTTAACATTTTTAGTGAAAAATGGATATATTGAAAAATTTATTGATGAAACTAAAAAATCTAACGTGTGTTGGCATATTGAAATTATTCCGAATAAAAAAACAATTCAATAAAATAAGGTTAACAATGATGAAGTTTCCAATAAGCAAAATAATCACGTTTATATTTGCTCTTAGTTGTTATTCGGTTAATGCATATCAATGTACTATTCAAAGCGTTGATCTAACTGAAAAATTAAAGCAGTTAAATAATGTCGCCAGTGTGACGAATCGCATTAGCAAAAAAGTACCAATGGAAGCAGACTATATTAGAGAATATATCGTTTTCAAAGATAACAGTATGGCAATCTTTGAGCAAAAAGATTGTTTAATTATGAAGTTGAAAATGAGTCTATATTCAGGTGAGAATGTATCAGATACAGAGAAATTAGAACGTTTGATGCAACTTTCTTCAATTGCTCCTATCGTTAATAAATACTTTAAAGGAATAGATTTTAAAGCAGAGTTACTTTCGGCATTAAAAAATAAAAAACATAGTTTCTCCGATAATAGTTCATTTGATATAGACCTAACCGATCAAATATCAGCAAAAGATGAGAACTCTGAAGTATATTTAGAATATAGGGTAACGAATGGGCTGGCTTCGATATTTGAAAGTAATATCTCACTCGCTATCAGTGTCGGTATGCCTTAAACTTGGAGCTCTAACATATTAGTTCTGAAACTTTTACGTTACCCGCCCCGCCCATTCTACTGAGCTGTGCCAGTAATAACTCTGCGCAAGATAAAGCATCTACGAGGGCATTATGGGCCTCATAATTTGGTAAATTATAACGACTGCGACAACTACCTAATCGAAGATCGCCTTCTTTTATTATTTGCTGCCTATGTGCTAAGCGTTTATGTTCAATCCGCATCGTATCGATGGCAAATAAACGGCACTTTTGAGTCGTTTGCTGCATTAATGCTTGTTCTATAAAGCTCAGATCGAGAGGTGCATGATGGGCAACCAGGATATGGCCTTTGGCCTCTTTTAAAAGCCATAGGATTGCTTCATTCAATGGTAATGCTTGCTGTAGATCTTTATCTAATACGCCGTGTATTGTCGCACTTTGACCAACACTGCCGGTGATTTTTAGCAGCTTATGCTGACCTTTATTGAGTTTTATCTCCCCATTTGTAATGGGGATCAGCCCAATACTAATAATCTGATCTTTTTTTGCATCGAGGCCAGTCATTTCTAAGTCTAATGCGAGCAGTGGGGCTTTTTCTATGGACAGCTCAAGTAAAGGCTCTAAGGCTTTATAGTAATCATTTAGTAATAGATTTCTGCAGCGCCAATATCGGTAGTTAAAATGGATCTTCATAAAATAGCTATGTAGCATTAAAATTGCCTCAAAAATTTAAGTTTAATACCTGTTTGGCTATCATTAATAACTTTAAATGCTTCTTTAAGGTGATGTCGGGCAAGTGAACTCAGGCTATCCGGTAGTAGGTAGTTTGATAACGGGACTCCTTGTTCATATTGACTACTTTGGTTTATTAAACGTTTGTGGGCGATAAACTCTGCGGCATCCATAAGGTTGTGAATATCTTCTGTGTTGATGCCATGTGTGCCGATCAGTGCCGTTAAGCGCTGTTTACTGTTTACGGCGGGGATTCCGTTTGCCAGTGCGTATATACGGGCAATATCATTAATCAATGCCAGCCCTTTATGTTTTAGGTCGATCCCTTTTACTTCACTGCCATCTCGCTCGATGACAAAGTTTTTAAAGAATCCTAGCGGTGCAATTTGTTGGGTCGCGTTGCGTGTTAAGGCGGCTAGAAAAATATCGTTATTTTTTGTTTGCTGTAAGATTTTATTTTGTAATTGAGAGAATAATGATACCTCACCATAGATAGGACGCATGTCGAAAAATATGGTCGAATTTAAAAGTGCCTGAGGTTGAGGCGCGCTTATCCATTGACTAAATTGTGCTTTCCACTGTTGTAGTGAGCATCGCCATTTTGGGTTTGTTGCCATAATATTACCCGGGCAGTAAGGAAAACCACATTGATTTAATCCATCACAAACCACCTCAGCAAGTTTTTTAAAATAGAGTTCACTGCTTGTATCGGTTGTATGTTCGAGTAATAGGGCGTTATCTTGGTCCGCTCCGGCTGCTTGGTCTTGGCGTGCTTGTGAGCCAAACGCTAACCAGCAAAATTGCATGGGCGCTTTGCCGAGTTGTTGCTCTCCAATAAAGAGCAAACGTTTTGTAAGCGCATCAGTCACTAAGGTGAGAATTCGTCCAATCTCTTGCGCTTTCGCCTCACTAGTGATTAAATTTTGCAATAAAGCGGGGAGTTGTTGGCTCACTATAACGAGCTTTTCAATGCTCTTTTGCCGGCCTATTTGGCCAATTAAAAGCAGTGGTTGTGAACTTTGGTTGCGCATAATATCTGTGCTAGTGAGCATTGATATAGGTTGGTTGTTTGCAACGATGGGCAAGTGATGAATGTTTTTTTCACTCATCAATAACATCGCCTCAAAGATAAGTGCATCTTTAGAAACAGTGATAGGGTTATTTGTCATCACTGTTTTTATTATTGTTTCACTGCTAAGACCTTTAGCTAAAATACGATCACGCAAATCGCGATCAGTAATGATACCTGCTATGTGTTTATTATCGATAACAATCAACGAAGAAACACGTTTCGCGGACATTAATACCGCCGCCTGCTGAATAGTTGAGGCACCGTCTATACTGACCATTTTTTCTGAAATGAGTGAACTAATGCGACCCGTATTTATTTTATTACTGGTAATGTCACCTTGGTTACGTATCCGCTTAGCGAAAGCTTGATTAAAAAAACGATCGAATATTTGGCTTGAAGCGCGCAGATGGTTAAAACTGTTTAAAGGTAATTGATAGATTAAACCATCTTCTAAAATATGCACTTTATTAACGACTTTTTCGCCTGACAGCATGCCACTAAAACCAAAATATTGGCCATCACTGATACGGTCAATCAATTCGCCATTTTCAGTGGTCACTTCGAAGGCACCACTACGCACGATGTAGAGTTGTGGCTCATTATTATCTACATGAACAAATCGCTCATTTTTACTGTAATACACAATAGAAAGCGATTGGCAGCAATGGCTAATCATCGGATCGCTTAATTGGTCAAAAGGAGGAAGGGTTTTGATGAAGTTAGTAATCGGTTGAAGTTCGGTTATGTCCATTAAAAAGTAACCTTTAATATAAGTGCGAACACCTTATCTTAACAATGGGTTAAGTAAGGTATTCGCTATGACTACGCTATTAATGATCTTGTGCGCCACCCGCGCCTTTAGGGAAGCGAATAGACTCGACCATATCAACAACCGACTGAGGCGTGGGGGCGGTTACTTTACAGACCGCCGCGGCAACGATAAAGTTAATGACCATGCCGAACAGCCCAATACCTTCTGGTGAAATACCCAACAACCAGTTATCAGCAATGTTGCCCGCTGGATTTATAAATTTGAAGTAAATAATATAAACCGTGGTGAATAATAGACCTGCTAGCATACCTGCAATCGCCCCTTCTTTATTCATTCTCTTAGAGAAAATACCCATTGTAATAGCGGGGAATAATGAACAGGCCGCTAGACCAAAGGCGATGGCAACAACTGCGGCGACAAAACCTGGGGGGTTAATTCCGAAGTATCCGGCCATAACAACACCTGCAGCTGCAGCTATTCGGGCATACATCAGCTCTTTTTTATCGGAAATATCTGGCATCAGGTTCTTTTTCAGTAGGTCATGTGACACTGATGTTGAGATAACCAGTAGCAGTCCTGCGGATGTTGATAGCGCGGCAGCTAAACCACCGGCTGCCATTAATGCAATTACCCATGCGGGTAAATTTGCCATTTCTGGTGTTGCTAATACGATGATGTCACGGTCAATGTACATCTCATTTTCAGCGCCCTTAGCGTAGTACATTTTGCCATCGTTATTTTTATCATCCCATTTTATTAAGCCGGTTTTTTCCCAGCTATTGACCCAGTTAGGTGCTTGCTCATGTGCAATGCCTTTTCCATCTGCACCATTTACCGATTCAATCATATTAACGCGAGAGAAAGCAGCAAGTGCAGGGATCGTAGTGTACATAATCGCGATAAAAAGGAGTGTCCAACCGGCAGAGCTACGTGCATCTTTTACACGTGGAACCGTAAAAAAACGTACAATGACGTGGGGTAAACCTGCGGTACCAAACATCAACGCACCACAGATAAAGAACACATCAATCATGCTCTTTGAACCTTCGGTGTATTGTGCAAAGCCAAGCTCGGAAGAAAGTCCATCAAGCTTATGGAGTAGGTAGATACCCGAACTATTACCGCTCGCATCTAGCAATTCAGCACCAAATCCAAGTTGTGGGAAAATATGCCCTGTCATCATCACGGAAAGAAAAATAGCGGGTACCATAAAGGCAAAAATCATTACACAGTATTGTGCTACTTGTGTGTAAGTTATCCCTTTCATGCCACCTAAAACCGCGTAGAAAAATACCACGCACATGCCAATATAAACACCCGTATCAACCTGCACTTCAAGGAAGCGAGAGAAGACAACTCCAACGCCACGCATCTGGCCCGCAATATAAGTAAAGCTGATGAAAATTGCACAAATGACCGCAACCGTGCGCGCTGTTTGTGAGTAGTAACGATCACCAATGAAATCGGGCACCGTAAATTTACCAAATTTACGCAGGTAAGGTACCATTAAAAGCGCGAGCAGTACGTAACCACCCGTCCAACCCATTAGGTAAACACTGCCGTCATAACCAACAAAAGAGACAATACCTGCAAGAGAAATAAATGAAGCGGCTGACATCCAATCTGCGGCTGTTGCCATGCCATTTAAAACCGGTGGAACACCTCCGCCCGCGACGTAAAACTCTTTCGTTGAGCCTGCGCGCGTTTTGATGGCGATGCCTATATATAAAGCAAAGGTAAGGCCAACAATCACATAAGTTAATGTTTGAACATCCATCGTTATTACCTCTTATCTATTCGTCAACGCCGTATTTTTTATCGAGTGCATTTGATTTTTTTACATAGATAAAAATAAGCACTAAAAAAACGTATATTGCACCTTGCTGAGCAAACCAGAATCCGAGTTTAAAACCCATGAAAGTTATCTCGTTTAAAACATCAACGAACAAGATGCCACAGCCAAAAGAAACTGCAGCCCAAACACCTAATAAGGATAAAACGAGTTTTATATTCTCGTCCCAATAGCTCTTAGCTTTATCTTCATTTTCAAAACTCATGTTACTTTCCTTGTTGTCAGTTATGCATCATTTATCGGCGGAATTTTGTGCATATCAGCAAAGACTATAGTTGATATTTAATTAAACACGCTCAAATTTTAAGCAGTTAGCTAGGCTTTGATCATGTTTTTATGAAAATTTTTGAAAATATAAGATGCTGACCTTGTTGTTTGAAAGAGAAGCAATACGATGAGTCGGCATAAAAAAGTCTGCTAATGTTGATCATTTATGGGCTCTTCGCAGGCAGAAAGCTTGTGCTGATCTCTTTTATGGTGAGTTATGGGATAGTTTAGTTTAACGAGCGAAAAGGTTTGGATGCCTGCCTTTTATTTTGTGCTTTTAACGGTTGCAGTCACTTTCGTTATTGGTGTCTCGCCCTGAATTTTCGGAGGACGATGAGAAAAGAAAATGCAATGTCGTCGCCCCAGATAGTCATGCTCTTTACGCTGTCCAAGAAAAAAACTAATTCCTGAAGATCAAAATTGAGGTTGCTTTGAATGGTGATAATTATCAACAGGCTGCTGAGTCTTTAGAAAAGAAAAGTCGGGGAGATCCCCAATAATTTCTAAGACATGATGCTCTCCAAATTATATTCATAGGTAAAGGCCAGACGCGTCTCTATTAATTTGATAACGCTTATACCCATGTTACTTCAAGATGCAAAATCTTGAGGTAACATGGGTATAGAACATCACTATTCACTCAAAAGCTTTGTATTTGCAATTTTTTGCCGTTCATTTCTTGCATTTTCTTCGTATTTCTACCTATTATTTCTATCTTCGATAGATTAATAAATACCATCACAACCTTTAATTAGGCTGGAAGTGATAGATAAAACCTATCCTTAGAATAGAGTTAAGGCGCTTCGCATACGCTTTGGAATGAGCAATAGTGTTGTCAGCGTATTATACCAAATCTACTAATTATCTATTCATTTATACTTGTTAAAATGAATGTTAGCAAAGGCCAATAAAATTCGCGTTTTTTATTTTTTTTAATTATAACAAATAGTTACTGTAATCAATGCCTTGCTTTCAAGGGTTTTCCCTACGCTTAAATAGATCCTCTAATTAATAAAATTGGTATTATAATCTTGTACAGATAAGAAATTCTTTTAATTCGCAAAACAGGAGTTTTACTTATGTCTAATAACAAATGCCCAGTGATGCATGGTGCTGCCACTGAGACCAGTATGTCGAACATGGAATGGTGGCCAAAATCCCTAAATCTAGATATTTTGCATCAGCACGATAGCAAAACTAATCCGTTTGGAGATGTCTTTGATTACCGTGAAATAGTTAAAACACTTGACGTTGCAGAGCTGAAAAAAGATATGCATGCGCTGATGACTAACAGTCAGCCGTGGTGGCCTGCAGATTGGGGACACTATGGTGCTCTTATGATTCGTATGTCTTGGCATTCAGCAGGGACTTATCGCATAGCAGACGGTCGAGGAGGCGCTGCAACAGGCAATCAACGTTTCGCACCTCTCAACTCATGGCCAGATAACGTTAACCTCGATAAAGCACGGCGAATACTTTGGCCAATCAAGAAGAAATACGGTAATAAGCTCAGTTGGGCTGATTTAATCGCTTACGCTGGCACTATCGCATATGAGTCTATGGGGCTGAAAACCTTCGGTTTTGCCTTTGGACGTGAAGATATTTGGCATCCAGAAAAAGATACTTACTGGGGGTCTGAGAAGGAATGGCTAGCACCGAGTGGTAGCAAAGGAAGTCGTTACTCTGGTGAGCGTGACCTAGAAAATCCATTGGCCGCCGTAATGATGGGGCTCATCTACGTCAATCCTGAAGGTGTAGATGGGCATCCTGATCCACTCAAGACAGCTCATGATATACGTATCACTTTTGAGCGTATGGCCATGAATGATGAAGAAACCGTCGCACTTACCGCGGGTGGACATACTGTGGGTAAATGCCACGGTAATGGTAAAGCTGAACTGCTCGGAGCTGACCCCGAAGGTGGCGAAATAGAAGACCAGGGTTTTGGCTGGTTAAATAAGACCAAGCGTGGCATTGGCCGTGACACAGTATCTAGCGGTATTGAAGGTGCATGGACGACGCATCCTACTAAGTGGGATAATGGCTATTTCCAATTACTACTTAATTATGAGTGGGAACTGAAGAAGAGCCCTGCAGGTGCTTGGCAGTGGGAGCCTATTAACATTAAAGAACAAGATAAACCTGTTGACGTCGAAGACTTAACCACGCGTTACAATCCAATCATGACCGATGCAGACATGGCGATGAAAGTCGATCCTAAGTATCGAGCAATATCAGACAAATTTTTCAAAGATCCAGACTACTTCTCAGACGTTTTTGCTCGAGCATGGTTCAAGCTCACTCATCGTGACTTAGGGCCAAAAGCCCGTTATATCGGCCCAGATGTCCCTCAAGAAGATCTTATTTGGCAAGATCCTATCCCAGCAGGTAGTGCGAGTTACGATGTTAAGGCGCTGAAAGTCAAAATAGCGGCGAGTGATTTAAGTGTCAGTGACAGGGTGTCTACCGCATGGGACAGTGCAAGAACTTTCCGTGGTTCAGATAAACGTGGTGGTGCTAACGGTGCACGAATTCGACTTGAACCTCAAAAAGACTGGCAAGGTAACGAGCCTAAGCGTCTTGAAAAAGTGCTTGCAGTACTCGAAAAAATTGCGGCAGATAGCGGGGCAAGTATCGCTGATGTTATCGTGCTAGCAGGTAACGTCGCTATTGAGCAGGCAGCAAAAGCCGCTGGCGTTGATGTTACTGTTCCTTTCTCAGCTGGGCGTGGTGATGCAACTGCGGAGATGACCGATCTCGCTTCTTTCGCCGTGCTGGAGCCACTTCATGATGGTTACCGCAATTGGCTTAAGCGGGATTACGTCGTAAGTGCGGAAGAGTTGTTGCTTGATCGTACACAATTGATGGGGTTGACTGCGCCAGAGATGACCGTATTGATTGGTGGTATGCGCGTCCTTGGCACCAATCACAGCGGTAGCAAGCATGGTGTATTTACTGATCGTGAAGGCGTGTTGACCAATGACTTCTTCGTTAACCTCACTGATATGCGCTATTCTTGGATTCCGACCAGTAATAACCTGTATGAAATTCGCGATCGTGAGACGCAGCAAGTTAAGTGGACAGCAACAAGAGTAGACCTTGTTTTCGGTTCTAACTCAATCCTCCGCTCGTACGCTGAAGTCTATGCTCAAGATGACAACAAAGAAAAGTTTGTGCAAGATTTTGTGGCCGCATGGGCGAAAGTGATGAATGCTGATCGCTTCGATTTGGGCTCTCTAGGAACGCTATACAGTGCCGTAGATAATCGTGGCGCGGGCATATAGAAGTAAACAAGCGGGGAGGGGGCCCCGCTTTAATGTTTTACAAACAGATGCTTACTGACGTTTTTCCAAAAATAGATACGACCAAAACATCAATGCTGTAGTTTATTGGCCTGCTATATTATCTAATACAACTAACTTGCCGTGCAGACTTCGCGCTTCATCATTAGTTACCGTGATTTTTTCTTTTTTGATAATAGTATTTAAGGTTGCCCCTTTTTTCTCATACTCTAAAATCCAGCTATAGTTTGATAACTTATCACCTACTTTAACCTCATAAAGATCGATCGCCATTACCCCCTTGTCTTTTTTAAGTTCGGATAACTTTGGTCCTGCAACAACGATTTCAGTATTTGAATTAGGTACTATCATCATATTTAATAGTTCTTGATAGTTGTCGCTGCGCACACTTGTAGAACTTCCATCAACACCGAATGTTAGTACCGCACCGCTTGGGCGAAGAACACGAGATGAAGAGTTTGATACTTTCAAGTTAAATCTCAAACGCTCATCTTGACTTACGACGGGTGAATAAGTTACTTCATAGTTCTTCTGTCCATCTACTGTCAGCAAAGTAAAGAGAGGTTTAACAGATACGCGATGGTAAATGTCGCCTTCTTCTATAACCACAGGCTCTAGGGTTATTGAGACTTTATTTTTAGTTTGTCGCTTGCTACCTTGCACTAGTTTATAATTAACTGTTTCGGTATTTATCGCTTTTTTTTCAATGTGTGGATACACAAGACCATTGGCCGAACTCAGACTGCTCATGTCGAGAGTCTGGCAACCAGACAAGCCGATTACCGTGCTAACTACGAATAGTGATGCTACAAAATTTTTTTTCATTATTTTTCCTGCTTATGAAAATTTCAAAGAAATATTTTAAATTTGATAATCAGGCAATAGTGCACAATAAATTTAGCTATGTAAATATAAAACTATCGTATCACTGGTAATGTAACCGGGGTTAAGTCTGCAAATAATTATCGTTTAGAAGTCAAAGATACAACCGGAAGCGGTCTAAACAAGATGCAAACTAGCATCGAGATGAATAACTTTGATATCAAAGATATTCAGAACGTTTACGCTAAAAACGTAACCGCAAACTCGGTTCTCGGTGGCGTGATCCAAACAACGGCAGGCGCAAATCTAGATACGCTAAACACCGCGTCAGCGACCAATGCCGCCGCAATTGCTGTAAATGAAAATAGACTCGATGCTACAGAGTTGGCAACAAAAGGAAATAAAGATCAACTTACAACACAAGCCACCACTTTAGACGCGCACAACACAACGTTAAATACTCACAGTACAGAATTAACGGCACAAAAGAGCCTTATTAATGGCAATGCGGTTGTTGGTAAAGATAATTCAAAAGCCATTGAATTATTGAAATTAAAAGATATTGATATCAGTAAGCGCGTAGAAACGGTGAATGCAAACCTATTGGATTCGGTTAATGTTGTTCGCGCATCGGCTTATGATAACGCAGTCGAAGCCGCTAAATTGAAAACAGTTGTGGCAGGGAATACCGGCAACATCGCATCTAATACGGCGGGCATGACCACCAATAAAAATAATATCCTTACAAATACCAACAAGACAAATGCCAATGCGACCGCGATTGCATTGCATGAAAATCGTTTAGATGCGACCGAGCTTGCGACAAAAGCGAATACTGACCTACTTGCGACGCACTCTGCGACCTTAAGTACTCACACTGCAACATTGAGTGCGCACAGTAAAGAGCTGGGTGTACAGAAAGCACTAATCAGCAGCAATACAGCACAAGGTAAGGCAAATTCATCGTCTATTGATTTACTCAAGCAAAAAGACATTGAGTTAAGCAAAATCATCGCCACGAACCACGCCAATGCGTTAGACGCTATTAGCGTGGTGCGTGCCGATACGTATGCTAATGCGGTTAAAATTGCTAGCTTACAAACAGCAGTGAACGGTAATACTGCAAAGATTAATGCAAACATTGCAAAAATAGCCCAAAACAAAACAGATATTGACGTCAATAAAATAGACATTGCCGCTAATAAAACCGATATTTCAACCAACAAAAAAGATATATCGACCAATTTAACGCGTATCAATGTAAGTGAAATAAACATTGGTAATAACGCGAGTAAAATTTCCACTAATGAAAAAGACATCGAGTCAGCGCGTCAATATACCGACAAGGTTTACGCGAAGGCCAATGATACACAAACCGAAGTTAATAAGCATAGCCTCCGCATTGCGGTGTTAGAGAAGAAAGCAGCGGAGCCTGCCGGACCAACTTCTGCAACGGTGACTGTGGGCAGTTCGGGGGCTTTTTACAAGCCAGCGGGCAATTGGAGTATGTATGAGTTCACTTCAACCGTGAATGGACAAGAAGCGAGTGAGCAAGTTAGCACTGGAACAATGGCCTGTGCAGTGAGCGACAGGACAAAATTTCCGTTATTAAAAACAGGCGCCATGGTAGAGAAATATTTGACGTGTGAGTGGCACTGCCACGCCCCAAACAACACGGGAGGTTGTCAAGCAGGATATAAAGAATTTAACGGCTCAGTTGCTGCATATGCCCGGTATTCAACAAGGGGGCAAAGCTCTTTTTGGGTGAAAGATGGCGCAGGTAAGCGGGTAACATTTAGACAGTAAAGTCTATTTTGAAGTCTTACCAAGCAAAACGGCCCTGATTTAGGGCCGTTTTTAGTTTTACTATTATTACGTTATTACACGATTATACTGTTAATCTTTTTACACCCGCCAGCATCAACAATACTACGCTCCAAATCCCCATACTACCACCACCGCCACTTCCCGCAGTATCAGGCCCCGTTACATCAGGCTCACTCACCTCTGGCTCATACGGGTAGTTGCCGTTCTCTATATCAAACCAATACGGGTTTACCGCTTCTGGCGTAGCATTTAGCGTCATCGGGATAACTCGTTGTAAACCCGCACCATACTCGATATACAAATCAGCGCGGGTTAATGTACTATCGGTGGTGTTTGCTTGGATTTTAACCACACAATATTCCCCTAATTTAAGCACACTGCCACAATCGGACGCATCAAGTGAAAACTCGCTTTCATCACCATCAACGCGCATAGTTAACGCCGTTTCATTCATCGTTAAGTTTTGAACGGGAAACTCCCAATAAGCAGCGCCACTTTCATCTTTCAAGTACGTCACAGTATTCAGCGCATTGATTTTGGAGGCCATAAACGGCAATAAGCCAGTGAATGAAGCGAAATCGCCACTAGAAGAGTTGCCTCGTGAAACCAAGCCGATTGATCTATGCCCGTATGCGAGAGGGGAACCACTATCGCCGCCCTCAATGTAGTTGCCTGCCTCGCTTTTGTTAATAGTAAATAATCGGGATTCGTTAATAATCAACCAGCCCAACGCGTCTATTTTAAATACATCTGCAACAGCCGTGTCGTACTTGATGGTCATTTGCTTTAGGCGATCAGATACTTGTGTTTCCCCCTCTACGCTTATTCCCCACCCATTAAAAACTAACTCTTGTCCATCGGGGACGACTTCAAGGGGTAATTTATCTTGATCCCAATCAATCACTTCTGAAAGTGCGAGGGCAGAGGACTGCGCTAACACGCGCTCCCCATTGTTTAATTTAACAATTACGATATCTGTAAAGAACTCCCCTTGACCAGTGTATGAAAAACTGGATTCTGGGTCGTCAAGAAACACTTGAACAACCGTTGCGTAATCAGTTTCCCAAACCATTTCATCATCATCAATAATACCGTTACTGTTTAAATCCTGCTCCCACCGAGGCAGGCGGGTGCGATCACCTACATAATTAAATTTATTGCGGCGCGCATCCATTAGCGGGAAGTACAGGTGGTAATCCGCAAAACTAACGGTCATCTGATCGTCCAAGGCTTTAAAATGATGCCCTAAATATTCAGGATTTTGGTGCCAAAGAGACTGAAAAATCTCGATATCACCAACAGAGCTGGGGACAACATCTTGATTGTAGAAGTCATCATCCAAACAGTGCCGCGCAGTAATAACATGCGTGCCGTTAATCAATAACCCCCCACAAGTAGCATCAGTAAAGACCTGTACGAGATAATCTTTATATTGCGCCGCTGGGGTGTTAATGCCGTTTATGACCGCGCTGGCAGCGGAGATGCCGCCTAGCGCAAGTGACGCAATGACAACACTATTTTTTAACAAGTTACTTTTATTCATTGTTTTTCCTTGTGTATATATAATTTTTGTTATTTATCGCCAGTACACGAGTCAATATTTCAGGAATATCCACAAGCTATTGATTTAAAATAAATCTAAGCAAGGTGCTGCATATGGTAGGTAAATAATTGTGTGCTAATTAATATACATGCTTATGTAGATGACTCAGGTTATTTTTTGTAAAAAGATTAAAACCACTACCACGCACACTTCATGCGACTGCGAAACTGCGTTTCGGTTCGCATTCATTAACAGAGGCGCTGCGCGCGACACAGAGGAAAAACTAACATACTAAAATATAAGGTAATTATGTTTTCCTCTGTTTTCCTCATTTTACTCTGTGGTGCAATTTTTTGACGTGTTTTTATCTTTTCCCATTTTTACCTGAGTTAAGTGCATAAGCATATTAATATAAATGGCATTATGCATAGAAAGCCTATACAAACAATATATTGCATCTACATTTGAGACTGTTATTAGCACATTATTCTGGATTTGTGAATTTGCATCCTGAGGAAAGAAAAGATCTGTGCAAAAGATCTGAACACTCATGCTTTTTGTCCGCAATTTTGGTGATTTTTGCAACACCTATTCTTGTTTGTTAGCTAGCAGTTATGGCTTACTCTTTAATTTTTTGCTGACAAAATAAAACAACATAATTAACCTGAATTCTGTTATCCCGAATTCAGGTTAATTAGTATCTTGCGAAGCGATGTTGATGTTTTTCTTTCTATTAAATCCCTCATTATTTGCTTCAACCGCGACAAACTGCATTTTTTTGTGGTCTGAACGCACAAATACTCGATCATTTTTGGTTATCATTTGGGATCTTTATTAATATATAATTTCGATTAAAAGTTTGGATTTTTAGGCTTTTGTGAATGGATTCATTTGTTTTCCTTATTTATATCATTGATGGTAATGCATATAGTCAGGTGGTTCGATGGACTTAAAAAATCGGTATTTTACCGTACTAGACTCTTTACCAGAGCATGTGTTTATTTTCTCTGAGTCAGGTCTCTATATCGATGTCTATGGTGGAGAGCACAATGCAACGGGATTCGATTGCAAGCCTTTTATTGGCCGTTCACTTTTTGATGTCGCGCCTCCTGATATGGCGAAGGAATTCCACTCGTACATAGTGGCAGCTCTGGAACTTAATAATACGCAAGTTGTGCACTATAAGTTTGATAAACAGGACATGATTAACTTACCTGCACATGTGCCGTCTCCTCAAGAAATATGGTTTGAGGGGATCATTAAGCCGCTTCCTTTAATAGAAAATGGTGAGCGAACCGTTGTCTGGATGGCAAAAAACATTACCGAGCGGCATCTATTGGAACAACGTTTAAAGATGTTATCTGAGATAGATGAATTGACCGGTATTGCTAATCGTCGCTCATTCACTAATGCACTTTCCCAATCTTTAAAAAGTCACCATTTATGTGGTAGAAAATTTGCATTACTGATGTTAGATATAGACCGATTTAAACGCATCAATGACTCTTTTGGCCATTATTTTGGTGATGAGGCTCTTAAACATGCGGTAAATTCATTGAATTCAGAATTAAGAGTTTCTGACTACTTTGGGCGAGTTGGTGGAGAAGAATTTGCAATTATTCTTAATGATCTCAGTCTAGATGATGCAGTCATCATTGCCGAAAAACTAAGATCTAAGCTAGAAAAAAATAAATTTGAATTAGATAATAACGCCATATATCTCACTGTCAGTATTGGTGTTACTTTCGTCACTGAAATAGATTGTGATGGTGAAAGTATATTAGCGAGGGCAGATGCTGCAATGTATCATTCTAAAAAAACGGGTAGAAATAAAGTCAGCTGCCACTCCGAACTAATTGAAAAAAATAAATTTTCAGAAAAATGGGGAACATTCCAAAGAGAGAGTGATGGCAATGCCGGATCTGCTTAATCAATCATCATTTACGATGAGGAACGATTTTAATGAAGACATTAAGCAGTACAGGTTTTGAACTCCTCCTTCAAAGAGGGCCGTTCCAGAACAATGGTGCGACTCCTTGGTACTGTGAACTAGGTATAGGAACGCCTGCTCAGACACTCAAAATGTGTTTTGATACGGGTAGTAACTTCAATTGGGTGACCTCTAGTTTATGCGCAGAAAATAGTTGTATGCATTACGCCGATGCACAATTCAACCTATCAGCATCTTCAACATTAGAGAGGGTAAGCACCGAATCTCAATCTGTTAGTTTTGGTCCATGGGGAACGATGCAAGTTGAAATAGGCAAAGATAAATTATCACTTTCACAAAGCACACATTGTGATGCACTATTCGTGGATCTGTTTTTAGCCAAAGAGTACTCAGGTTTGCAGTTTGAAGCGTTAGACTGGGATGGAGGAATCGGCCTACCTAGTAGTCAAAATAGCTTAAATAGGCCAGTGCTTAGCGGGACCCCTTTTCGATTACACCAGTCTAATGCAGAGCAAGATACTGAATTCCACTTTTTTCTACAGCTTGTGCAGATGGGATTAGTCAGTGAGAGAAATCCCTACATCACTTTTTTGACCCCATCCGCGGATGATACCTCCCTCGGGCGCATCGGGTTTGGCCGCCTGGATCATTCCTATGCATCTTCACTAGAATATATATTTTTGCCTTGGTCATGTTATCAACAAGAGGCAAGTTACTTGTGGAGTGCTTCAGGCGCGTCAATCCGTGTTGATGGTCAAATTATTAGTGCGGACATGTTTTTTTCACTGGATAGCGGCTCGTCGCAGTTTAAAGGTGATGAATCGGTGTTATCCCAAATATATAATTTAAGCACACGTGGTAACCCACTTATTTCCATTACTTTATTGGATAACGCTGGATTAGAATATGGCGAGCTTGAGATCAGCAGTGACATCTATAAATGCAAAATCGAAGCAGGTGAGAAAAAAGGACAGATTATATCTCAGTTTCAGGGACTCTCTGGTGCAGACAACATGTTATTGGTGGGCTCGGTGCTTATGGACCATCTTTACACCGTCTATGAGTATGACGTGGTGTCCGATAATAAGATCCAACCCAAAGGTGTTTGGATTTTTAACAAGCATGCTGGTCCTCAAATAATCAAGACGAAACAGACTGCCCCCGCATTAATTTTTCGCAACTAAATTAAGGGCTTACAATGAATGATAATTTGACTGGCACTTGGCTTAATACGTTTGGTTCAGAGATGTCTCTTATGGTTAAAGGTTCGACAATATTTGGGACATATGTTTCACAGACAGGATCAAGTGGTGAGTATTTATTAGTAGGGAGTTGCTCCGTTGACAATCCATCGAAAGATTTTGGACAGAGCATTGCGATTGCTATTTACTGGAATAATATTGAAGGCGGAGTAAAAGATGACAGTTGCCATTGGGTTGGCTCAATGTGCGGACAACTGCAGCTAGATGGTCAGATGATATTAACCAATTCTATCGTTGTTTCTGTGCCCTTTGAGAGTTATCAAAAAAGTAATTATATTGATGAATTACTTTTCACTAAGGTGAAAAACGCTCAGCAAGCTCATAGTTTATTCTCCCAAAAAAGCTTATTCGAATTACAGTCAGCGACAAATATTTACCCGATAGTAGGACGCTGGGTAAGTTTATACGACGATATTATATTAACGATTGGTAAAGTGGACGCCAGATCGGGTCTGACTCAAGCGACCTTGGCAAAGCGAGAAAGTGAAGTACAGCTTCTCGGTTTTATAGATGTTAATGCGCAAGTGAATATGGCTCAAGGCATTACGCTAAGCGGATATTGTTCAGTAACGAAAGAAACATGCTCTCTTTCTGGAATGTTAAATTACGGTAGTGATCATTTAACGCTATATTCATGGATGGCTAGACCGACATCGGCGCAAGATAGATTTATGCAAACTAGAATGGACAGCATAATATTACAAAAAAACAATTCCTAATAACACGAGTGTTGAAGTTTCTGGCACCTATATCATTTCGTTTTGTACAATCCCTCATTATTTAACGCCATCCTGACTGGCCTATCTTTTTGTGGCCTGAACGCACAAACAAACGAATTTTTTGGTGCTCACTTAATGTTTTCATTCACATATCGACTCGCTTTAAAAGGGGACTGTTCCATCTTTTCTATTATCAAAAATATCCGAGTCAGGCGTCTCTATTGCGAAAGTGATAACTTCAGGTGCTACAGTGGGCACGGTTGTTATTATTTTTGATATGTTACGTCGAGTAATATTAGACTTGCCAGCAATTACCGCTTACCGTTAACCAAGCGTGTATATTGCATTGTTCATACGATGCAAGGCTTCGATTCAAACAATAAAATATAATATTTCTACTATCGAAGGAGTTAGATAATGAAAATTAAAGCACTTTTTTTAGTTGCTTCATTGGCTATTGTTGCATTATTTAGTTCATTCTCTTTTGCTGCTCCAGTCTGGATTGATGTGCGAACTTTGATGGAAAATAAAAGTGATAATATTGCCGGAGATGTGCGTATATCATATGTGAATATTGTCGAAGAAGTTGCTAAAATTTACCCAGATAAAAATACTGAAATTTATTTATATGATAATACAGGTGGTCGATCAGATCTTGCCATCTCGGACTTAAAAGAGGCGGGTTATAAAAATTTACACAATGCTGGCAGTATTGAAAAAGCTCGTAAACAAAGAGGGCTGACTAAATAAAAATGACTCACTACAAAGCCCTAACATAGAACTCGTCAGCATTCGTCTTTAGCATTTTGTGTTTCGATTTCTACAATCTGTTTATCTATTTCTTGTGCTTCGAAACTTAACTGAGAATAAGCCATTATATCTCCTTTTCTTTGTGCCTGCATTGCTTTCTCAAGTTTAATAGATAGTTGTTTATTGAGGTTTTTTATTGGATCTTTTTTAAATATTGAAAACATAATTTACTCCATTTTAGATATAGCTATACATACGTTTCAATCTTTAGTTCGGTTTACTTTTATCTGATTATTTTTAGGGAAAGTATATTTTTAGAGCGGCCATACATAAAAAAAGGGTTGGGTGTTTTTCCTTTTGCGATAAAATCTGCTCTCTATCATTAAAAGCGACAGACTCATTCATAGCGAAAGGGGAAGTAGATTGAAAAATAGGGACTTATTTGCTGAGCCGGAAGAAACGCCCATTAATGTTATCGATTATGATGGCACGGTGGAATACCATGGTGTGCTGATCCCTTTTGATCAAGCCAATCGTTATTTTGATACTCTGCTCACTAAAATCCAATGGCAAAGTGATCAAGCTAATATTTTTGGAAAACAGATTTTCACTAAACGCAAAGTAGCTTGGTACGGCGATAAGCCCTTTAGTTATACCTATTCAAACAGTAGCAAAGTTGCTTTACCGTGGATTAATGAACTGCTGGAACTCAAAAAAAGGGTAGAAGACAAAACCGGCCATTATTTTAACTCTTGCTTGCTTAACTTGTACCACAATGGTGACGAAGGGATGGCTTGGCATAGTGATGGAGAAAAGGATTTACTAAAAAATGGCGCGATTGGATCCTTAAGTTTGGGGGCTGAACGAAAGTTTTCTTTTAAACATAAACGCTGTCAAGAAACTCTTTCCGTATTCTTACAACACGGTAGTTTATTGGTGATGAAAGGTGAAACCCAAAGTCACTGGTTACACCGACTACCGCCGACTAAGAAGGTCGATTCCCCTCGGATTAATTTAACCTTTAGAACGATTGATGCAGACAATGGATTCTAAAAGTTGAACCTAAAAGAGCGCAACAATATTGCGCTCTTTTAGGTGCTAAACCGAAGCCAATTAGATGCTTTGCGTCGCTTGTTCTAACCAAGTCAAATCTGCACCCGTTAGTAGTGGGGAAATTTTCTCCTTAACTTGCGCATGGTAAAGATTGATCCAGTTCACTTCGTCTTTGGTTAACAAAGCGCCTTCGATAAGACGTAAATCAAAGGGAACGAGCGTTAATGTCTCAAACTGATAGAATTTTTTACCATTATTAACGAGGCCCTTATCTGCGACGTAGACAAGATTTTCACAACGGATCCCATACTCACCTTGCTTGTAATAACCGGGTTCGTTGGATACGACCATTCCCCGTTCTAATGCCACACCATTTGAATTTTTAGCGATACGTTGCGGGCCTTCGTGTACATTAAGAAAACAGCCCACACCGTGTCCTGTTCCATGATCATAATCATAGCCATGCTGCCATAAGAATTGACGTGCAAGCGAATCCAGTTGACTACCGCTCGTCCCCTCTGGGAACTTTATTTGTGCTAATGCGATATGACCTTTTAATACCAGTGTGAACATCTTTTTCTGTTCATCGGATGCCGTTCCGATGGCGACTGTACGGGTGATATCAGTGGTGCCATCCAGATACTGAGCGCCAGAATCAACGAGATATATACTGTCCATTGGCAGCTTTGCAGGCGTGCCATTCAAGTGGTTGTAGTGACACATTGCCGCATTTGCACCTGCTGCAGAAATCGTATCAAAACTTAATTCCACATAGTGTTCATTGCTTGCTCTGAAATCAGTTAATTTATCTGATAAAAAGGCCTCATCATGGAGGTTACCCTGTGCAACTTCATTTTCTAACCAACAAAGAAAACGAACTTCTGATGCGCCATCACGAATGTGCGCTTGCTGCATGCCGGTTAATTCAGTGTTGTTTTTACACGCTTTTGGGGTGGCCACTGGATCGATGCCAGGAATAAGTGTCGCACCAGCAGCTTCTGCCGTTAATTGACAGAATGCGTTCGATGTCTCTGGATCCGCAAGTACTTTTAAACCCTGTTTTCCCAGTGATTGATAAGTTGCCATTGCTGCTGATTCAGCGACTACTGTCACGCCTTCACCAACATGCGCATCAAAACCCGCAGGGATTTTAGCGGGATCAGTAAAGAAGGTCATCGAGCCATCTTTCATTAATATAGCGCTACCTAGAATGACGCAAAAACAGTGAATATCTTTACCACGAATATTCAATAACCATGCAATGGAATCGAGCGCACTGATGATCGCTGCATCAGCACCTTGTTTTGCAATATCAGCTCCAATTTTTTGGCGTTTTTCTAAGCTTGAAAGACCAGTATAACTTTGTGCTAGTAATAATCCCTTATTTTGAGTGGGTTGTGGGCGATCGAGCCAACTGAGGTCTACTGGGTTTTGCGCTACAGCAATAAGATTTATCTGCATCTCCGAAAGCACTTTAATACTACTTTTATACCAATTTAAGTTATGTACCTTGGCATCAAAACCAACATTTGCATGACTAGGAAGTTGCTTACTTAACCAGGCCATATGTGGGGTATCAATAAGATGGTGAAATTCAAATAATGTAGCATTAACCTGCTGTTTAACTTGGATGGTATAACGGCCATCGGTAAAAATAGCAGCGCGATCTTTTAAAATAATAACGGTGCCAGCAGAGCCAGTAAAATCGCTACACCACAGAAGACGTTGATTATGTTCGGGAACATATTCACCCAGATATTCATCGGCGCGGGGGACAATAAAGGCGTCTAAATTTTGGTTTTCCATATATTGGCGAATAGCGGTTAGTTTTTGTTCGATTGTTTGCGTCATTGTTGTGTCCGAATTAGTCTGCCGAGCAAAGAGGCTGAAAATGTAACTTTGCTCTTATTGAATATTTATAAAATATAACATGCCTATGCATTTAACTCAGGTAAAAATAAAAATCATTAAAGACGCTTTACACACTTTATCAGATTGCGAAATTTGGTTTCGCTTTGCTTCATCAACAGCGTTAAAAGAGAAAAGCGTTATTACGTTTATAGACGCAAGTTGAGGACTCCAAAAAGTAATTTAGATAGCCAAAGCAGATTCTTTATGCCTACTTTTAATTATGTAACCTCAACTCGGGATAATGGAAACGTAATTGACATAAATATCAATTAGTTAAAATTTTACAATATACAGTATCGTTAGTTTTGCGTAGTTCAAGGCGAATCATTGTAGTAATAACTGGTTATTGGTAGATGATTTAACGCTGAAATCCGCGTAAATAAAGGTATTGTATCGTTTTGCTTAACCCGTGCTGAGGTTATGTATCTAGTGACTGTCGTCAGCCTCGGGAAATTGCCAAAAACAGCTTAAATTCAGAGTCAAAGACAAGCAGAGGGCGGGCCCGACGACAACGACAGGAAAATCTGTTTAATGTAAAAGTTGAGAGGGTAGGCGTGGTGATAGCTGATGAAAATTTGCTAGGTCCATATGTTGCTATTGACCTAGCGATCTAGAATCTGTTGGAAGTTAAATTAACTTGGGTGTCGTTCTTTTGAATCGACGGAACGTGTTGAATAAACGCACAGAAAAAATTGCGCAACCATGCTGGCACAGGCTTATTTTTTGGGGCGCGGGCTTCAGCCCGCTTACTTTAATTCTTTATTAGGTGGACTAAAGTCCACGCCCCGTATTTTGTGTTTTGGAGCGGAAAGTATTAATTGTCCCATTAATGGAGTGCATATCATTACAAAAATTCGCGTTTTTATAACATGAAATAGCGATTATCCAACTAATTGCAAGGGACTAGCGTCGATTCAAAGGAACTACACCCAATTAACTTTTATAAATATTGTAATCTCTACTTGTCACCTTCTTCGCGATCACCTTTTCAAGGTTAAGTACATTTTCACAAAAGTACTACAAATATCTAAGTTTATTCTGATGCAATAGCGACACGACTTTTTCCTTGGTTTTTTGCTTTATATAATGCTTTATCGGCCTCAGATAACAATATATCGACGCTGGATATGTGCTCCGATAATGCCGACACCCCCATACTGACTGAAAAACTCAGAGCCCCACTCTCTGTAGTTACTCTAAGTTTAGTTATGTCATTACAAAGACGTTCGGCTATGAGTATTGCCTGCTCAAGATCGGTATTAGGTAATACCAGCACAAACTCATCACCTCCCCAACGACCAATAAAGTCACTTTTCCTGAGGCTCATTTTACAAGTAGAGGCAAATAACTGAAGTACTTCGTCACCGCTATGATGACCGTTTTGATCATTGATATATTTAAAATTGTCTATATCTATCAGAACACAGCACAAAGAATTTGAATGTAGTTGGCAATAGGCAAACTCTTTTTGCAGTAATTCATTGAATGCACGACGAGTGAGAAGGTTTGTTAATACATCATAGTTAGCGCGTTGCTCAAGCCGTTCACGTAGCAACTGCTGCTCAGTAATATCCATCACTGTGACCTGAACGGCTTGCTCACCATTCCATAGCACTGTTCTTGATAATAAGCTTAACCATACTGTTGAGCCATCAGCACGTATTCCTTTGATTTCGGTTTTAATTACCCGCTTCTCTCCAACAAGTAACGCATGATTGTCTTGATGCGCTTGATGGTGATATTCTGAAGAGATTAACGGGAGAATTGAGTTACTATCCATCAAGGCTTGTTCATCCTCAAACCCAAACATCTGCGCATATGCCAGATTACAAAACAACGGATTAAAATTTTCATGGACAAGAATACCTTGAATTGAGCCATCGACCAACACACGGTAACGCTCTTCACTTAGTTTCAGGTTACGTTGCATTTCAAATTGATAACTTAAATCAACGATTATTACCTGCATTGCTTGCTGCCCCTGCCAATCAACAATGCTATCAATCGCTAATACGGCTAATTCATTACCCTCTTTATTAACATTTTTGAATGTACGAATACCTGGTTTTTGCTTTCCTGACATAATCTCATTGTACAAAAGTATCGCATCTCGATGCTCATGCGGTGCTATTAGTTGCAATAAGCTAGTAAGAGATAGGATATCTTCAGCGCTCTGATAACCAAAGAATCTGGCATAGTTGTCATCAGCATAGAGCGGCTTAAAGTCCTGGTGGATTACCACCGCATAATGAGATTCAATAAGTAATTGTTCAGAATGGCTAGACACGTATTACCTTCTCCATAATGGGCATTAGATCAGATACATTAACGCATGCTAACCCTATCTGCTTTGATTTTTTCAGAAATTGCAACCAACATCACCAACCAGATACACGGTAAAAACCATCTCAAAAAGATATTAACTCTTTGATATTCAACACAAGGAGTTAATTATTCCAACCGTTCTTTGCCAGATTCATCATTACAACGTGGCACCACAGAATTTGCAGTAGCGGGCATCGCTATCGTGACCTTCAGCACTGCACTCTGGACAGGCTTGGGTGGAAACCTTACGACCGAATGCGCGCGTCATTTCCACGGTAACAATACCAGTCGGCACGGCGATGATCGCATAGCCGGTAATCATCACCATCGACGCAACCGTCTGCCCGAGCACGGTTTGAGGCGAAATATCGCCATATCCGACCGTAGTCAGAGTAACAATTGCCCAGTAGATGCTGCGCGGAATGCTAGTAAAGCCATTGTCCCCTCCCTCGATGACATACATCAGTGAGCCGAATATAACCACCAGAGTCATTACCGTGTAGATAAAGACGGTAATCTTGCGGCTACTCGCTCGCAGCGCCTTCATAAGCAGTCGCGACTCGCCAAGGTATGGCGCTAGCTTCAGGATACGAAAGATGCGGAGTATTCGTAAAATTCGGATGATCAACAGATACTGGCTTCCCGGCAAGAATAGACTAACGTAAGTCGGGATAATCGCCAGCAAATCGACTATTCCATAAAAACTAATGGCGTATTTGAGCGGCTTGCCGACGCACACCAGTCGAAGAAGATATTCGACAGTGAAGATAATCGTAAATAGCCACTCTATCCCATAGAGCAAGCTGCCGAAATGTGACCGCACAGCAAGGATACTGTCGAGCATCACCGCTATAACACTCACCAAAATGCTGCCGATGAGTAATATATCGAATCCTTTTCCTAATGGGGTATCGGCTTCGAAAATCACCTCATGTAGAACTGTTCGCCAATGGGCCTTCATAGGCGCCGTCTCAGAGATAACATCTTCCCGCTTTTTCATAAGCTAACTCCTGTCGCTATTAGGTGAAATAAGGGGATCGACCTAATTGAAAAAATTCTTGCATTTTTAACGCTAAAACAACAGTGCCAGGAGTAAAGCATTGAAGTGCAGCAACGTGGCCATTTATTGTAGATTTTCATAGAATATTTTATGCCTCATTAGCAGAGCCTGACGCTGTAAATGGTCACAGCCGTTATGCGTTCAAGTGCTTTGCTGAACGAAGGCGCTCTGCGGCAGAAAAAACAAACCCGCTTTTCAACTAATCTCTCAGCATGCTCAATATTGAGCGCTTGAACTTGGAGTCTACTATGGAAACAAACGCACAAAGTCATTTTAATACACTCTATGCGCGCCACCTCAAATTATTGAAATTACGAGGACTAAGTGACAGTACTCTTGCCAGTTATTCGCTAGTAAATATTATGAAGAATTGATTTCTAAATATTTCAGCTAAAAACCTCAGCCGGTCTCAACTTCTAATCCACAAATCTCAGTTGGCTAGGTCAATATGACGACCTAGCTAACCTCCATCAGGTAACACCACCCCAGAATTAGCGCTCTGAATATGAAGTGTCATGTCAGTCTATGATCTACGGATTGAATCTTATGGCGCGCGCGGCGGTTGATCTGTTTTTAATCGTATTTCTACTTATTAAATAACTTCCTGTTACATCCGTCGACTTGTCGCTGATTAAAGGGAGGAGGGGGGATATTGACTAACGGTTTTGAATTAGAGCGACTTTAAATTGGGTGTGTTTCTAGAACCGCGAGCGACTAATTGTGTATTGGATATATGAAGATTTTCATTACCTCCCAAGCATTAGACCTCCACCATCAGCAAGGCTATATTCTTTCTCTTTTGCTTGTTTGATTTCTGTATTGTTCAAAGGTTTGGTCATTCTAGCCATAGTAACACCATTGATAGTTACATTTTATTAATGTAACTATCAATGTAGCTAAAAGTTCTCGATATTACAAACCCTTATAAAACCTAGTTGGAAGCTAAGCCCAGTGTTTATGGGGCTTTAGAAAACAAAAAAGACGCTAAAAAGCGTCTTTAATGTTTAAAGTGGTGGCCCTCCCTGACTTGAACCGTTGGTTTAATGTGTTGTATTTAAACGCATAATTTTTTATATTTGATTACCCTGGTATATTTGTTGGTACATAAAGAAAAGTCACTGGCTTTTTACCTCAAATACGCATTAAATTTTCTGATTTTATTTTCGATGATTTGTATCATGGTGTTATCTTGGCTTGAGTTGATTCTGTGGTTCTTTAATGTAGGAAATATTTAAAAGTAATAGAAAATCTAGCCAAAAAAATAGAATAATTAAAACAAGATTACCCTGTGAGTGATTATTGCTTTTCTTGTATTTTTTGATCTCTACGTTTTTTTTGTTCTTTGGTCATTGGTTTATCGAAAATTTCAGCATCCTGTAGTTTTATCGTATACCCATGTAGTAGTTGCAATTGATCATTATATTTTTTCTCTAGCTCTTCAAAAGAGCGTTGTACTTCCGCTAATGTCCTTTCAACTGCTCTTAATTCTTTTGCTTCTTGCGTACGCCTGTCCGTATGCGATTTTTGATTCCGCAGCTCTTTCTGTCTTTCTCTTTCTATTTTTGCGTCTCTTTTGGCTTCTTCTTCAAAATCAAAGCCACGATTAATTAATAATTCAACCGTTTTATTGAGGGGCATTTTCTGTTTTTTGGCTAACTTTTCTAGTTTATTGATTGCCGAAATATTGAGGTTGTAACTGCGTTCTATTTTATTATCACTAAGCGCATTTTTTCTTCTTCTCCAAGCACCCATCATTAATCTTCTTAACTCTTTCGTCTCGAGCGAGTTAGGGGCGTGGGATAGTGCTGTAAGGACGAGATTATAAGATGTTGCATTAGGTTCAATAGCGAGATGAATTTTCGTAGGGTTATTATTAATTTTCAGTAAATAGTTTAATGCCCATTTACATTGCGCACTATTGTTTTTATCTATCCAATCAGTTTTTGACATGACTAATTCCTCACTCAAGATTCAATTATTTAATTTGATTTGTATCCGGTATTCAACTATTTGAAAATTAGTAAAATGATTACATTGCAATAATTAGTCAGCAATGTCAACGAAACTGCACGCACTTTTCAATGTCGTTACTTAGTATTGTTACTTAGTATTGTTACTTTGTACTGTTACTTTGTATCGTTACTTTGTATCGTTACTTTGTGCCGTTACTTAGTAATTCCTTTTTGATAAAAACCCCCTGTCTGTTCTAGCCTTGTGGTGGTATAATCGCTTTATCTTTCATTATTGGTATGGGTTTATGAACTTAAATATAGTGCTTAGTTACTTCCCAGGATTAAATGCAGAAGGTAAATTCTTTCTTGTTTATTTATTAATTACGCATGATAAAAACAGAGAAATAGTTTGGAATTATAAATGCCTTTCGGAGCAGCATGGCGTCTCTGACCATGTTGTCAGAGCTGCCTTAAAGTACCTTACTTACAATAACTATTTAACTGAATGCCCGCGCCCAAAACGCTCAGAGAAATCCTCAAAATGGTTTATGTTCTCAGAGAAATTTCACTCTGATTTTTTAAATAAAATTAGTCGTAGTGATTGTATGCATAGCGATTTAATTCAAGATTTACTTTCCTGTAAGGATAAAAATAAATACAAGGGCTTGAGGGTATCGAATCGATTATTATTAATTACGTTATTAGCGCATTCAGAACAGTTGGGTATAGTGAAAGGGTTAAGCCATAACCAGCTAAAAAAATTAACGGGAATGACTGATGATAGACTTAAATCCCAATTGGCAAAATTATCCCAATTAGGATACATAAACTACGTTGTGCCTGGTATTTCAAGTTCTCACTTGTTTGGGGTATGCAAAGGCTACTATTCATTAAATTTAAGTTTGCACGAGTACAGTAATGTTTCTCCTAAATGCAGGTTAATTGTCATTTCAACTTTAATAGTTACTACTAATAAAAATTACTATGACAGCAATGTAAAATGGATTGCAGAGTTTGTTGTTGATAATTTACGAGTGGCTTACGATGTTAATT